>JBAYGL010000453.1:0-4423 GCA_041666725.1 Limisphaerales bacterium | reverse complement strand
GAAGGGCTTGGTGACCACGGCGGTGAACTGGTCGACCTGCGTCTGCTCATCCTGGACATCCAGCGACCCGGTGAGGAGGATCACGCGCATCCCGGGCCTGATGTTGCGCATCACCTTCGTCAGCCGGGCACCGTCCATCATCGGCATGTTCAGATCCACCAGCGCGAGATCAAACTTCTCGCCAAGGCTGAATGCGCTCAGGGCTGCGGACGGACCGTCCACCGCGGTGGCAACGTAGTTGTGATCGGCCAGCAGCGTCTGGACCATCTTCGCGAGCACCACCTCGTCATCCACCACCAGCACCCGCTCGCCCCGGCCCAGCGGCAGCTGTGCGGAGACTGCGGCAGGAGCGGCCGGCTCCATCCCGCTGATGGCCGGCAGGAAAATCGCGAAGGTCGTCCCCCTGCCCCGCTCGCTTGTCACTTCCACAAAGCCGCCGTGCTCATGGACGATTTTGCCAACGGTGGAAAGGCCGATTCCCGTGCCCTTGCCCGGCGGCTTGGTGGTGAAGAACGGGTTCCAGATTTTCGCCAGCACCTCGGGGCTCATGCCCGTGCCGGTGTCGGCAACCCGCAGCACCACGTGCGGGCCGGGCCGGGCACCCGGGTGTTGCGCGGCCCTGGCGGGATCGACCGCCAAGTTCCCGGCGCTTACGGTGATCTTGCCGCCGTCGGGCATGGCGTCCCGCGCGTTGACCAGCAGGTTGAGCAGCACCTGATGGATTTGTGTCGGGTCCGCACGGATCAGGCCCAGGTTCTTCTCCGTCTGGCTGATGATCTCGATCTTCTTCGAGAAGGTCTCGCTGGCCATCCCGACGACATCACTCAGCAGGTGATAAGGCTGCAGTTCCGTGCGCTCGGTCCCGTCCGATCCGCGCGCAAAGGCGAGGATCTGACGCACCAGTCCCGACCCGCGCGCAGCACTGGTCTGGATCACGCGCGCCATCGCCTGCTGCACCTCGGCGGGCGGGCAGGTCTGGAGCATCTCCGCCGCCATGAGCACGGGGGCGAGCATGTTGTTCAGGTCATGCGCGATGCCGCCGGCCAGCGCGCCCAGGCTCTCCATGCGCTGCGCACGGTAGAACTGCGCCTGTAGCTTCTTGAACTCCGTCTGGTCCGTGCTCACCGTCAGGATGCCGCGCGGAGTGCCGTCGGCATGGCACAACAGGACCCAGTGGCTGTGCGTGACCGCAAGCTCGCCGTTGGGGCGGCAGACCGGCAGATCGCCGCGCCATTCGCCCTGGTTCAACGTGTCAACAAGGGGCGAGCCCAGCCGCGCCGAATCATTCTGGGCAATGAGCATGGCCAGCGGCCTCCCCTGCGCCTCCTTCGCCGGCGTGCCAAAAACTTTTTCAGCGCCCGGGTTCCACGATTGCACGAGGCCGTTCAAATCCAGCACCACGATGGCGTCGGTGGACAGATCGATCAGCGCGGCCTGGTCCCGGACTTTCTGACTCACCTCCTCCACTTTCGCACGCTCGCGGTTCAGCCGGGCGTAACGGTTCAGGCGCGTCACCGTCCGCACCCGGGTGCGCAGCTCCGCATGATCGAAAGGCTTGCTCACGAAGTCATCCGCGCCGCAGCCGATGCCCATGATGCGCGACTGCCGGTCATCGAGCGAGGTGACCATGATGACGGGCACCTCGGCGAGCCGGGGGTTGGCACGCAGCCGGCGGCAGACCTCGAAGCCGTCCATCTCCGGCATCATCACGTCCAGCAGGATGAGGTCGGGCTGGAGGTCGGCGGCGAGCTTGAGCGCCTCCTGGCCGTCGCCGGCCTCGACGAACCGGTAATCCTGGTTCTGGAGCAGTTCAATGAGCGTGTCGCGATTGGCGGCGTGGTCGTCCACGACGAGGAGGGTGGAGAGAGTGTTCATTGGGGGGAAGTGTGGGGTGTGGTTTGATCCGGATTACGCGACAAAGATGGAGGCCGGGAATTCATTCGCGCGCGGCGTTGCTCCTTCGAATCTCCCCGCCATTCCCGGAGTGCGGCAGCAGCCGCTCCACCAGCGCCGCCAGTTCTTTCAGCTTCACCGGCTTGCTCATGTAATCGCTCGCACCCGCGGCCAGGCACCGCTCGCGGTCGCCGGGCATGGCCAGCGCGGTGAGGGCGATGATGGGGATGTCCTTCATCGCCCCGTCCGTCCGGATTTTTCGGATGGCTGTCAGGCCGTCCATCACGGGCATCTGGATGTCCATGAGGATGAGCGCGGGGCACAGCTCGGCGGCAAGCTTCAAGGCCACCAGGCCGTTCAATGCATAGTGCATCCGGTAAGCCTTGTCCTGAAGGTAGCCGCCAATGGTCTCGATGTTCGCTTCGTTGTCCTCGGCCAGCAGGATGAGCGGGCCGGAAGCGGTCGCAGGCGGCTCAGGGCGCGGGGCCGGCGACGCCTTCTCATGCAGGGGTCGTTGCAGAAACCGGGCAAGCTGTTCGCGTGTGACCGGCTTGGTGAAATGCGCCGCCGCGCCCATCGCCCGGGACTTCTCCGGCTCGTCCACCACGGACACGACCACGACTGGAATATCCCGCGTGCCGGGGTGTTCCTTGAGTTTGGCCAGCACCACCCAGCCGCTCTCATCGGGCAGCAGGATGTCCAGCAGGATGACATCCGGCCGTTCCTTCAACACGGCATCCACCGCCTCCTCACCGCGCGTATGCACGATGCTGCTGAGGCCCAGCTCCGTGAGATAATGCACGAGCTGCTCGCCCGCCGAAGGATCGTCCTCGATCACCAGCGCGCGGTGAAAAGCCCGGGAGGCCGCCGGGGAGGCCGCCGGCATGGCATCCGCCGCAGCCTGCGCCAGGCCTGCGCTCCGCAAGGGCAACAACACCGTGAAGCGGCTGCCCTTACCCGGCTCACTCTCCAGCGCCACGCTGCCGCCGTGCAGCTCCACGAGCCTGGCCACCAGCGCAAGGCCCAGGCCGGTGCCCTCCTGCGAGCGGTTCAGACCCGAGTCAATCTGCGTGAAGGCGCGGAACAACTTCGCCTGGTCCCTCGCGGCGATGCCGATGCCCGTGTCCCACACGGTGAAACGCACCGCGTCCTCGCCCTCGGGGGCGGCCACGGCGAGGCCGATGCTTCCGCCCTGCGGCGTGAACTTCACCGCGTTCGTCAGCAAGTTTACGAGCACCTGCTTGAAGCGCTTCGGGTCGGCCTTGAAATGCACCGCGTCCACGGCCTGCTCGAACACCACGTGGATTTGCTTCTGCATCGCCTGTGTCCGCACAAAAGCCAGGCACCCCTGGCAGAACTCCTCGACTTGCAGCGCCTCGGCGTGCAGCTCCAGCTTGCCGGCCTCGATCTTGGACAGGTCGAGGATGTCGTTGATGAGCGCGAGCAGGTGCTGGCCGCTGGTGGAGATGGTGGTGACCGATTTGGCCTGGCGCGGGTTGAGCGGGCCGCTGACCTGTTCCAGCAGCGCCTCGCTCATGCCGAGGATGGCGTTGAGCGGCGTGCGCAGCTCGTGGCTCATGTTGGCGAGGAACTCGTCCTTGTGCCGCGAGGCCTCGTCCAGCTTGGCGTTGGCGTCCTGAAGCTGCCGGTTCGCGGATTGCAGCTCCTGCGAGCGCAGGAAGATCATCGCCTCCATCTGTCCCATGCGAGCACGCATCCCGGCGGCATCGCCCTCCGGCTTCGCTTTTTGCCGCACAAACTCGGTCACATCCTCCACGCGATGGATGATGAACTCGATCTGCCGGTCCGCACCGAACACGGGGGAATTGACCGGGCTCCAGTAGCGCTCCTCGAAAACCCCGTTGGGCCGGCGCACATCATATTTCTGGATGCCCATGGTGTCGGCGACCGCGTTCCTGCGCACCCGATCGAGGGACGCCCGCAGACTCGACACCCCGTCGGCGGCGGGGTCGTCGGGATTGTCGGGAAACACCTCAAACAGGCCGCGCCCCAGCATCGCCTCCCGCCGGACCATGACGGCTTCCAGATAGGCGTCGCTCGCCGCGACGATCTTGAGTTCCGGGGTGAGCACCAGGAAGAGGCCGGGGATGGACTCGAAGAGATTCTGGAAGACGGCGCGGCTGCGGCGCACTTCTGCTTCGGCCGCCCTTTCCTGGGTCACGTCACGGAAGACGAGCACCGCGCCGATCACCCGGCCCTCGCGGCTGTGGATGGGCGCGCAGCTGTCGGCGATGGGCCGCTCCGTGCCGTCGCGGGCGATGAGCACGGTGTGGTTGGCCAGGCCGTGAATGGTGCCCTTGGCCAGCGTGTCCGCCACAGGGATCACCGCAGGCTGACGGCTCGCTTCGTTGATGATGTTGAAGATTTCCCCGACCGGCCGGCCAACGGCCTCCGCCTGCGTCCAGCCGGTGAGCACCTCGGCCACCGCATTGAGGCGGGTGACGCGGCCCTCGGCATCCGTGGCCAGCACGCCATCTCCGATGGACTGGAGGGTGACGGCCAGGTTTTC
>JBAYGL010000452.1:0-4434 GCA_041666725.1 Limisphaerales bacterium | reverse complement strand
CCGCCCGGAGGGTTTTCAGGGAGAAGGCCGTCTGGCTTCGTTGTTCCTCAGTCGAAGATCCACGAGGGATATTCTCCTTCGTCACGCCTCGCCATCCGGCCTTTTCCCTGAAAACAGGACCCCACCCAATTTTCAGACAGGCTCTCAGCGAAATGGGAGCGGCAGAAGAACTGCGGAGAAGGGGCTTGCCAACCGTCAGGACGGCCAGCATAACTTTGTCGTCTTAAACACGACACTTTATGGCTGACATCGCTAACAAATACGAAAACAACGTCGCTGGAAAATACTACGTGGACAACCAGTGCATCGACTGCGACCTGTGCCGCGAAACCGCTCCGGAAAACTTCACCCGCTTCGATGACGGCGGCTATTCCTACGTGAAGAAGCAGCCCGAGACGCCCGAGGAAGAGGCGCAGTGCAAGGAAGCCAAGGAAGGCTGCCCCGTGGAAGCCATCGGCGACAACGGCTGAGACAAGCCCGATTTTGACGACACCCGCCCGCGCCAGCCGGCGGGTGTTTTCTTTGAGACGCCGACGGAAGCGAAGCGAGCAGCAACTGGCCGGGGACGCGACCCGGGATGCCGGATTGCTGAACGCAGTCAGGCAGGCAAAAGAATTGACTCGGCGCGGCGGGATACGGCTAATGACCCGGCTTTACGGCGGCAACGAAACAGGACAGGGCACCCGACCGGTGCCACACGGGCCGAACATCCACTCACCATGAGCAACAAGGGCAATGTCCTCGTCACCGGCGGCGCCGGGATGATCGGCTCCAACCTCGTCAAACGCCTCGTCCGCGAGGGCTGGCGCGTCAGGGTGGTGGACAACCTGTGGCGCGGGAAGCGCGAGTATCTGCTCGGGGAGGACGGACGCCCGGTCATTGATCTTGCCACGGAGTTCTTCGAGGCGGACCTGGCCGTGCCGGGTGCGCTGGAGCCGCATCTGGCCGGGATGGATTATGTCTTCCACCTGGCCGATGTGGTGGCTGGCGTTGGGTTCGTCTTTGACAACCAGGGTTTCATCTTCCGCCAGAACCTCCTCATCAACTCGAATGTCATCCATTCGGCGAAGCAGTTTCCGCTCAAGGGATTCATTTACGTTGGCACGGCGTGCAGCTTTCCGGCGCATTTGCAGACGGGAGTGGATGCGGCACCGCTCCGGGAGGAGGACCAGTATCCAGCCGCACCGGAATCCGCCTATGGCTGGAGCAAGCTGATGGGCGAATACGAAACCCTGCTCATGGGCCGGGAGACCGGCATTCCCGTCGGCGTGCTCGTCTTTCACAACGTCTATGGCGCGCCCTGTGACTTTTCCTCCAAGACCGGGCAGGTCATCCCCTCGCTTGTCCGCAAGGCCATCGCGCATCCGGCGGAGCCGTTTGTCGTGTGGGGCAGCGGCAGCCAGGGCCGGGCGTTTGTGCATGTGGACGACATCGTCGAGGCGCTGATGCTGACGATGCAGCGCGGCTTTGGACAGGGCGTGATCCAGATCGGACCCGACCGCTGCATTTCCATCCGCGAGATCGCGGAGACCATCGTGGAAATCTCAGGCAAGCCCATTCCCATCCAGTTTGACACGACCCGGCCCGAGGGGGACAGGGGCCGCTGCGCCGATTTTGCGAAGGCCCGGCGCGTGCTCGGCTGGGAGCCGCGGGTGCCGCTGCGGGAGGGGTTGCGGCAGCTTTACGGATGGATTGAACAACGTGCCGCTCGCGGCGACTGACGGTGGTGACAACCGCTCGACGCCAGACGCACCAACCGCTAGGTTGACGCCACATGCGTCACATCAGGAACGTCTTTGAGTTCGGCTGGCCCTACATGCGCCGCTACCAGAGCCGGCTGTGGGTGGGCGTGCTTTGCGGCGTCCTGCTCGGGCTCTCAAACGCGAGCTTCATCTGGGCGACAAAAACGATTTTCAGCCGGCTTTCCCCGGAGCCTGCAGCCGCCGCCCCGGCGAGGCCGGTGGTGCCAAGGATGCCCGCAGGAGCGCTGGTTGCGCCGCTCGGGGAAAATCTCGGCGAGCTGCGTCAGCGCGCCGAAAAGGCCATTGATCCCTGGCTGCCGTTGGCGGGCCGTCCGATTGACTGGAAACAGATCGTCGGCGGATTTCTTCTTCTTCCGGTGCTGGTGGGCGTCCGCGGGATCCTCGGGTATTTCAGCACTTACTGCATGTGCTGGGTGAGCGAGCGGGTGATGAACGACCTGCGCATCGATGTGCTCACCAAGCTCAACCAGCTCTCACTCGACTTCTTCAACCGTTCGACGATGGGTGACCTGATGACGCGGATCAACGGCGACACCGCCGCCCTCTACCGCTGCATGAGCCTGGGTTTCGCCGATCTCATCAAGGAGCCGATCACCGTCATGAGCGTGTTCGTCGGGCTGTGCCTCGTGGACTGGCAGCTGACCCTGGTCGCCGTGGTGTTCGTTCCGCTGATTCTTCTGCCGCTGCGGACGCTCGGCAAGAAGATGCGCAAGGTGACGCAGTCCGGGCTGAACGTGACCATCAAGCAGAGCAGTTCGCTCATGGAAGCGCTGGCCGGCATCCGCGTCATCCAGGCGTTCGGGCTGGAGGGGGCGCAGATCGAGCGGTTCCGGCAGAATTCCCGGCAGTTGATCCACTACGGCATGAAGGGCGTGCAAGCGCGCGAGCTGGTCAATCCGATCACCGAGGCCATTTCCATGATGGGACTGGGCTGCCTGGTGGTGTTCATTTTCTGGCGGCAGCGCAGCGTGCCGGACATGATCGGCTTCAGCACCGGCCTGGTGATCCTCTTCTCCCCGATCAAGAAACTGGCCGCCCTGCATGTGCTCTTCCAGCAGACGGCGGTGGGCGTGGACCGGTTGTTCCAGCTTTTCCAGGAGCAGCCGACGGTGAGAAACAAGCCCGATGCGAGGCCGTTGCCGGAGTTTCGAGACAGTCTCACCTTTGAGTCCGTCAACTTCTCCTACGCGGACAAGCCGGTGCTGCAGAACCTGAGCCTCGTCGTTCCGCGCGGCATGAAACTGGGGGTGGCGGGGGAAAGCGGCTCGGGCAAGAGCACGCTGCTGAATCTGATCTTCCGCTTTCACGATCCCACGGGCGGCGCGGTGAAAATTGACGGCATGGATCTGCGCGACGTGGCGCTGTCCGATCTGAGATCACAGCTGGCGCTCGTCAGCCAGGAGGTCGTGGTGTTTGACCAGACCATCGCGGAGAACATCGCCTGCGGAAAACCCAACGCCACGCGCGCGGATGTGGAGGCGGCGGCGCGGCAGGCCTTCGCGCACGAGTTCATCATGGAGCTGCCACAGGGCTACGACACGCGTGTGGGCGAGCGCGGTGTGACGCTGTCCGGCGGGCAGCGCCAGCGCCTCGTGATCGCCCGCGCCTTCGTCCGCAATGCGCCGATCCTCGTGCTCGACGAGGCGACCGCCGCGCTGGATTCGCGCGCGGAGGCGGAGGTGCAGAAGGTCATCGACCAGTTCGCGGCGCACCGCACGGTCGTCTGCGTGGCGCACCGCCTTTCCACGCTCGCCTCGATGGACCGGATCGTCGTGCTGTCCGAGGGGCGCATCGTCGAGCAGGGCACTTTTCAGGAGCTGCTCAGGGCCGGCGGCGCGTTCGCACAGATGGCGCAACGGCAGGGGATCCGCGCGGATTGATTGCCAGACTGCTGGCCTTCTGCTACGCGTGCGCCGCACGAACTGAAATTTAGCCAGCCAACCAACGCCGAATCACCCATGTCGAGTCCCGCCCTGCCCCGCTGCCGCGTCATCGCCGAGTTCACCTCCAACCACCTCGGTGACGACCGGATCGTCACCGCCATGCTCACGGAGGCGAAGCGCGTGGGCGTGGACGTGGTGAAGTTCCAGTCGTGGCAGGCCAGCCAGTTGCGGAAAGATTTCTCCGACTACGATGCGACCTTTGCCCGGCACAAGAGCGCCGAGTTGTCCGACGAGCATCATCGCCGCATCATCGCACAGTGCCGTGAGCTGGGGCTGGAGTTTCTCACGACCTGCTTTGACCAGAACCGCGTGGACTTCCTCGCCTCGCTCGGCGTGCCCGCGATCAAGGTGGCCAGCCCGGACGCCACGAGCTGGGCGCTGTTGGAGAAGCTTGCCGCGAAATTTCAGACGCTCTTCATCTCCACCGGGCTGATCTCGAACGCGGAGCTGGACGAGCTGCTGCGCCGGCTGGATCCGAAGCAGGTCGTCATCTTCCACTGCATCTCGCTATATCCGACACCGCCGGACCAGGTGAACCTCGCGCGCATGGAGTTCATCCGCGAGCGCGGGTTCCGCGTGGGCTTCAGCGACCACACCGAGGGGCCGGAAGCGGCGATGCTGGCCATCGCACGCGGTGCGGAGTTCATCGAGAAGCACTTCACCCTGGACAAGGGGATGGAGGGGCCGGACCACAAATCCTCCTTGCTCCCCTCCGAGCTGGCCGAGCT
>JBAYGL010000451.1:0-4435 GCA_041666725.1 Limisphaerales bacterium | reverse complement strand
TGAATGTCGGCCTCCGTGAGCGCGAGCTGCGGCGGACAGCCATCCACGACTGCGCCGATCCCGCCGCCGTGGGACTCGCCCCAGGTGGTGACGCGAAACAGGTGGCCGAATGTGTTGCCCATGGCGCAGAGGTTGCGGGAAACCCATGGAAACGGCAAGGCGGCAGCATCTCCGCCCCTGCCTGGACCCGGAGAGATGAGGGGACAATGCCGGAAAAAACAGGGTTGCCGGGAGTTTAAAGGCCTGATTGGATACCCGACGGTCGTTTGCCGTCGGGTTGGCCGCGACCGAATTGCATGAAATCTACATTGAGCACTCTGTTGCTGACCGTCTGGCTGGGCCTTTCCTCGTGTGAGGCCATGCCATTGCGGCAATCCCTGGCCATGTTTGAGTCGGGTGCGACCACCTGGCAGCGCAGCGCGGCGGATTCCCTCAGGGGTGGCAGCGGGGAGATCAGCCGCTTTCAGATCATGCCCGAGGTCTGGCGTCGCTACACCCGGTCAAGGGACTACGAGAACCCGGAAGTCGCCTGGTCGGTCACTCAACGCATCCTTGCCGACCGGACCGCCGAGTTTCGCGCGGCCACGGGCCGGGAACCCAACGGCCTGGAGCTTTACCTGCTCTGGAACAAACCCGGTCATTTCGCGGAGAGCGGCTACCAGGCCAGCCGGGTCAAGACCGGCTACCGGCAGCGCGCCCAGCGGTTTGAAAACCTGCTGGCAGTCCGCTGATGGCAGCCCCTGTCAGCCTCCTGCCGCCCTTCACGCGGCTTTGAACTCCGGCTCCTCCCGGGCGCAAACCCTCGGCGACCGGTTGCCGGCGCTTCAATCCGGCTCAATTCGCCCGTTTGCTCCCATTTTGCCGGGCTGTCTGAAGGTTAAGCTTGACCCGCCGTGGCCAGGCAAAACACTCGGGTTCAACTTTTATGAGTCACTCAGCCAACGTCGTCAGCATCCACCCTTACTTCAAAGTCAAACCCGGCAAGCTCGCCGAAGCCAAGGCCCTGCTTCCCGAGTTCATCGCCAGGACTTCCACCGAGAAGCTGGTGCTCCACTATGACTTCACGATGAACGGCGACGAGATTCACTGCCGCGAATCCTACGTCGGCGCGGAGGGTTTGCAGGCCCATGTCGAGAACGTCGGCGCGGTGCTGGGCGAGTTCCTGAAAGTCGTCGACCTCACCCGGCTGGAAGTTCACGGGCCGGCGGGCGAACTGGCCAAGCTCAAAGGCTCGCTGGAAAGCCTGAAGCCGGCCTGGTTCGTCCGTGAGTGCGGGTTGAGCCGGTGATCCGCGCCCGTTTTCATTTCACCACGCGTTCCACCCGGACCTTCTCCGCCCGCAGCTGGCCGCAGCCGGCGGCGACGTCAATGCCCCGGCGCTGGCGGATCGTGCTGGGAATGCCCGCCGTTTGGAGCGCCTTCTGAAACGTCTTCGCCGCAGCGGATGGCGTGGCGGTCCCGGCGAAGCCGCCGGTCGGATTGAGCGGGATGAGATTCACATGGGCATCGAGCCCGGCGAGCAGCTTGGCCAGCCGCGTGGCCTGGGCCGGGGAATCGTTCGCGCCGGCAATCAGCGTCCACTCGAAGAAGATGCGCCGGCCGGTCTGGGCGAAGTAGGTGCGGCAGGCGGCCATCAGTTCCGCCAGCGGCCAGCGACGGCTCGCGGGCACCAACGCCGACCGCTCCGCCTCCGTTGCACCGTGCAGGCTGACGGCGAGGTGATACGGGCGCTGCTCCGCCGCCAGCCGCAGGATGCCCGGCACCACGCCCACCGTGCTGATGGTGATCTTGCTCGGGCCGATGTTCAGCCCGCGCCGGTCGGAGATGCTTTCCAGCGCTGTCATCACCGCGTCGTAGTTGTGCAACGGCTCGCCCATGCCCATGAGCACCAGATTGCGCAGGCCGTCGCCGCCGCTGGCGCGCAAAGCGAGCTGCGCATGACGCACCTGCGCCACGATTTCACCGGGCCGGAGATGCCGCACGAAGCCCATCTGGCCTGTCGCGCAGAAGACGCAGCCCATCGCGCATCCAGCCTGCGTGCTCAGGCAGGCGGTATGGCGTCCCTTGAAGCCCATCACAACCGTCTCGATCATTTGACCGTCAGCCAGGCGGAGCAGGAATTTGCGCGTCAGCCCATCGCTGCTCGCGATGTCGGCGGTCTGGGCCGGAGCCTCGATGAAGAAACGCCGTCCGTCGCCCACGTGTTCCCCCACCCAGCGGCGCACCGGGGGCAGGAAGTCTGGTTCATGGGAAAGGTCCTGCTTCAGTCCGTGGTGCAACGCGCGCCACAGCGCCTGCGCGTGGATCGGCGACAGGCCGGACGTGACGAACTCCCGTTCCAGCTCCGCAAACGTGAGGTCCAGGAGCGAACGAGGCGCGGTCGAGAGGGCGGCACCAGTCGTCATGTCGCCCCGGAGTGTGGCGTCTGTGGCATCCGGTGCGACATTGAAATCCAACCGCCATTTGCCAACTCCACGATGCGGGAAAGAGCGGCGGTGAACGCGCCGCAGTCCAGACGCTTCGCGAGATTCGAGGACGGTGGAAGTCGCGTCAGTGTCTGGACTGCGGTGGCTTCAGCACCGCTTTCAGAGGGCCGGAATCCCGTTGGGATTCTTGGACGGAGCGCGACTGTGTCTGCAGGACCAGTCGCAGCGGGTGGATGGGCGAAGGCGGTTAAAAATATTTTGAGGCGCGTGTTTGTTGGTGGCCGTGCGCCAGCACCTGCGGCTGGGCGTTGCCACAGCCGCGCTCCGGGAAAAGCGGCGGTGAACGCGCCGCAGTCCAGACGCTTCGCGAGATTCGTGAACGCCGGGCCATCGCGACAGCGTTTGGACTGCGGTGGCTTTAGCACCGCTTTCCGTCAGCGTTGATGAATCTGTGGGGACGGTTTTCCAGGGCAGCCCCGAATGCTTGCGGCGCTACCGCCGGGCTGATGGATTTGAATCCCGTTGGGATTCGCGGATGAAGCGCGGGGAAAGCTGAACCAGAACGCACTTTTGCGTGGTTGAAGAGCAACGTAGAATCTGGGAATCTCCAACCAGTCGAATGACCTACTTGTTCATAGATACCAACGTGCTGCTGCATTATCGGCGACTTGAGGAAATTGACTGGCTAAATCTCTCGAAGTCCACCGAAGCCGTGATTGTTTTGTGCCCAGCAGTTGTCCGAGAGCTAGACCACCACAAGGTCACTCACCCGCAAAATAAGTTTAGGAAACGAGCCCAAGAAATCACGGCCAGCCTTCATTCTCGGCTTTCCGGCACAATCGCGGATGTAATTCGACCGGGTGTTCGACTCGAATTTCTTGCGGCTGATCCTGAGCTTGATTTTGGCGCACATGGACTGCGTCCTGAAATTACTGATGACTGGCTGATTGCAAGTAGCCTTGTCTGGAAACAGGAGCATCCGAACGACGAAATCAGAATAGTTTCTGCTGATTTGGGCATCTCCATCAAAGCACGAGCAAAAGGCATCACTGTTTTTTCTCCGGGCGATGCAGACAAACTCACTGAGGAGCTGGACGCGGATGAAAAACGAATCGTGCAGCTCCAGAAGGAGTTGGCTGAAATCAGGAATACGCTGCCAAGCCTATCGCTCGGCTTTTGGGGCGAACCCAAAGCGCAAAACTTCGTGCGGTTTCGAATTCAACCGCCGGCTGAATACGATGCCAGCGCTGCTGCCGGGGAAATGGCTCGAATCCGTTCAAAGCATCCGTTGCTCCCTGCTCCCGACCAACTCGGAAGGGTGCGATTGAACGAAGTGGAAAGAATCAAGCAACAGCTTACTGGAGGACTTTCCTTGCCAATTTCAAAAGAAGATGCGGACCGATACAATGCGAGCTTGGGAGTCTTCTATCAAAACTACGAGACGTATCTTCGCAAACTGCATGACCTTCGGAACAAGGAACTGCTCAAAATTGCATTCGAGATCGGTTTAGAGAATGAAGGGGGCGGCCCTGCTGAGGATGTTGACATCCATCTGCATTTCCCCGATGGATTCCAACTCTTTGACGGAGACGATCACACAATGGAAGCCCCCGATCCACCCACCCCGCCGAAGCGGCCTGGAACGTTTGACTTTGGAAACTTTAATCTTCACGCATTGCAGAATATCGGTCTAACGAGGCCAGTTATGCCGCACGTCGGGCCGCCGCCAAACGTATCATCGCCCTTCATCAAGCGGACAAACAGCTATGATGTTCGGACGCACGTGAACCGGGCCAAGCACGGCTACACACTGCGCATAGCCAAGTTTGCTGCACTTTTTGCCAGCTACGAATCAGCAGGACCGTTTAGAATCGATTATTCCATTTCAGCGGCGAATTTGCCGAAGGCGGCGGACGGTCACCTGTCAGTTGTAGTGGAAAAATCGTAATCACGGATTGATT
The DNA here is from genome assembly GCA_041666725.1 of Limisphaerales bacterium. GTDB lineage: Bacteria > Verrucomicrobiota > Verrucomicrobiia > Limisphaerales > SXTU01 > SXTU01. The sequence continues at coordinate 48 of JBAYGL010000451.1, read as the reverse complement.
CAATTCTTCGCCCCCGCCAACTCTTCCTCAAAATCCACAATCTCTTTG
>JBAYGL010000450.1:0-4436 GCA_041666725.1 Limisphaerales bacterium | reverse complement strand
ATGCCGGCATCAATCTCGGCGTGACACGCGCAGCAGATGACTTCGCGCCGTTTGCCGGCCTGTCCCTCCGTTTTTGAAAGCTGTGAACACTGCCGATACCGCTCCCAAGCCATCGCCTCCCGCAGAGGAAGGCTGGCGTCAGGCCAGTGCCTCGCCGAGCCTGCCGGAGGTCCACAACTCCATCCCGGTGCCGCAGCACCTGGGCTTCTGGCGGAAGATGCTCGCCTTCTCCGGCCCAGGCTATCTCGTGGCCGTCGGCTACATGGACCCGGGCAACTGGGCCACGGACCTCGCGGGCGGCTCGCGCTTTGGCTACACGCTCCTCTCGGTCATCCTCATCTCGAACCTGATGGCCATCCTGCTCCAGTCGCTCAGCGCGCGGCTGGGCATCGTCACCGGTCGCGACCTCGCGCAAGCCTGCCGCGATCATTACTCCCGGCCCGTCACCATCGTCCTCTGGCTGCTGTGTGAGGTGGCCGTCTGTGCGTGCGACCTGGCGGAAGTCATCGGCTCGGCCATCGCGTTGAACCTCCTCTTCGGCCTGCCGCTCATCTGGGGCGTCTGCATCACCGCGCTCGACGTCCTGGCGGTCCTTTACCTCCAGAACCGCGGCTTCCGCTACATCGAGGCGCTGGTTGTCACGCTTATCTTCACCATCGGCGGCTGCTTCCTGGCGGAAATCATCTTCAGCCGCCCGGATGTCGTCGCCGTGCTCGGCGGGTTCGTGCCGAAGTTTGAAATCATCCGCAACCCGGAGATGCTCTACATCGCCATCGGCATCCTTGGCGCCACCGTGATGCCGCACAACCTCTACCTGCACTCCAGCATCGTGCAGACGCGCAAATACGAGCAGAACGCCACCGGCAAGGCCGAGGCCATCAAGTTTGCCACGATTGACTCGACCGTCGCGCTGATGTTCGCGCTCTTCATCAACGCCGCCATCCTCATCGTATCCGCCGCGACCTTCCACGGCACCGGGCACAAGGTCGCGGAGATTCAGGACGCGCACCAGCTCCTCTCGCCCGTGCTCGGCGTGACGACGGCCAGCGTGCTCTTCGCCGTCGCCCTGCTGGCCAGCGGCCAGAACTCCACGCTCACCGGCACGCTGGCAGGGCAGATCGTGATGGAAGGCTTCATCAACCTCCGCCTGCGTCCGTGGCTGCGCCGGCTCATCACGCGGCTCATCGCCATCGTGCCCGCCGTTGTCTGCATCGCGATCTACGGGGAGGGCAGCACGGGCCGGCTCCTCGTGCTGAGCCAGGTCATCCTGAGCCTTCAACTGCCCTTCGCCGTCGTGCCGCTCGTCCTTTTCACCGGTGACCGGAGGAAGATGGGCGAGTTTGCCAGCCCCATGTGGGTGAAGGTGCTCGCGTGGCTCACCGCTGCGATCATCATCGCACTCAACGTGAAGTTGCTCTGGGACACGGCTTCGGAAATGCTCGGGAAGTAACCCGACCGACCCATGTATCGCAAAATCCTCGTCGCACTTGAGAACAGCCGGGCGGATGAAAGCCTTCTCCCGCACGTCACCGAGCTGGCGCGTCTGCACGGCTCCTCGTTGCTCCTTGTCCATGTGGCCGATGGCTGGGTGGCGCGGAATTACGACCAGCTCAAGCTCGCCGAGTCCGAGGAAATGCGGGCCGACCAGGGGTATCTGGATGCGACGGCGGCGCAGCTGCGCGCGGCGGGCCTGACGGTGGAATCCCACCTCGCGCTGGGCGATCCGCCCAAGGAAATCCTCAAGACCGCCGAACGCGAGCAGTGCGACCTCATCGCCATGACCACGCACGGCCACCGGCTGCTGGGCGACCTGATTTACGGCAGCACCATCGAGCAGGTGCGTCATCGCGCGGCCATCCCCGTGCTGCTCGTGCGGGCCCGGCACAAGTAGGCGCATGGGCGAGACGGCAGGCTTGTAACTTCTGCGTGGTGGTTCGCATCCTCTGTCGTATGACAAGCCGAATTCTGCTGGTCGTGCTGACACTGGCCGGCATTCACCATCCGTTTTGCGTTTCCTCCCACGCCGCCGGTCATCCCAACATTCTCTGGATCACCAGCGAGGACCACGGCCCGCACATGGGCTGCTACGGTGACAAGTTCGCCTCCACCCCGAACGTGGACGCTCTCGCCGCCCGAGGGATGATCTTCCGGCACGCGTGGTCCTGCGCACCGGTCTGCGCACCCGCCCGGACCACGCTCATCAGCGGCCTCTACCCGCCCAGCACCGGAGCGGAGCACATGCGCTCGATGGTGCCGCTGCCCGCCGGCTTCAGGATGTATCCGCAGTTTCTCCGCGAAGCGGGCTACTACTGCTCGAACAACTCGAAGGAGGACTACAACCTCGCCAAGCCCGGCCAGGTCTGGGACGAATCCTCCGGCAGGGCCCACTGGAAAAACCGCGCCGCCGGCCAGCCGTTCTTCGCCGTCTTCAACTCCACCAAGAGCCACGAGAGCCAGATTCGCACGCGCCCGCACAAGGCCGTCCACGACCCCGCGCAGGTCCGCGTGCCCGCCTACCATCCCGACACGCCGGAGGTCCGTCAGGATTGGGCGCAGTATTACGACATCGTCAGCGAGGTGGACGCCGTCGCAGGCGCGCATCTCAAGGAACTTGCCGTCGCCGGCCTCGCGGAAGACACGATCGTCTTTTACTACGCGGACCACGGTTCCGGCATGCCGCGCAACAAGCGCTGGCCCTGCAACTCCGGTCTGCAAGTCCCCGTCGTCGTCCACTTCCCGGAGAAGTGGAAGCACCTCGCGCCTCCCGAATACAAGGCCGGCGGTGCCAGCGACCGCCTCATCAGCTTCGTGGACTTTGCTCCCACGGTGTTGAGCCTCGCCGGCATCCAGCCGCCCGGATGGATGCAGGGCCACGCCTTTGCCGGCAAGTTCACTGAGCCTCCGCAGCCATTCGTCTACGGCTTCCGGGGTCGCATGGACGAGCGCATTGACTGCGTGCGCAGCGTGACGGATGGCCGCTACGTTTACCTTCGCAACTTCATGCCGCACCTCTCGCAGGGCCAGCATGTGGACTACCAGTTCCAGACACCGACGACGCGTGTCTGGTTCGACCTCTATAAATCCGGCAAGGCCACCGAGGCCCAATCCCTTTTCTGGCGCGCGCCGAAAGCGCCCGAGGAACTCTACGACCTCGCAAGCGATCCCGACGAAGTGAAGAACCTCGCCGCCTCGCCCCAGCATCAGGAAGTGCTCGCGAAGTTCCGCAGGGCCCAGCAAGACCTTGCCGCCAAAATCCGCGACGTGGGCCTCCTGCCCGAAGGCGAAATCCACTCCCGCTCCGCCGGCAGCGCGCCCTACACCATCGGCCATGACGACGCGAAGTATCCCTTCGCCCGCGTCTTCGCCACGGCGGACCTCGCCTCGCGCCTCCAGTCCGGCGCGCTCCCGGAATTGCGGGAACGTCTCGCCGACGCCGACAGTGCCGTCCGTTACTGGGCCGCGCTGGGTGTGCTCATGCGGGGCAGGGACGCCGTTGCCGCCTCGCGCATGGACTTGATAAAGGCGCTCTCGGACGCGTCGCCCTATGTCCGCATCCCCGCCGCGCAAGCCCTCGGCCTGCACGGGGACCAGGCGGATTTGGACAAGGCGCTGCCCGTCCTGCTGGAGCTGGCCGACTGGGGCAGGAGCGGTCCCTTTGCGGCAATCTCCGCGCTAAATGCGCTCGGCGCGCTCGGCCCAAGGGCGGCATCCGCCACCGCTGCACTCAAAGGTTTGCCGGGCAAGGGCACTTCTCCTGATGGCCGCTACAACTCCTACGTGCCCCGCCTTCTTGCCGAACTGACCGCCGGCGCGGACGGCGACGCGAAGCCTGCGAAACAGAAGGCTCCGGCAAAGAAGGCAAAAAAGAAGGCCGAGTAAGCCTTGGCCAAACGTTTTCCAAGCAGGACAGGCGGGGCGCAGTGATCTGCGTCACACCGTGATTTGGCGCTCGCGCGCCGTCACCTTCCAGCGCTCGCCGGCCCTGCCGTCGCGCACCGTTGTCACGAAAGAGTGCAGCGCCACCGTCGGGCAGATGTGGCGTGGCACGCCATAAAGGACATCGCCGACGGCGAACTCGCTCGCGCGCGGGGTCTCAACGACGAGGTGCTCCTCGCTCTGCATCACCGCACTGGCGTCCTGCAGGTTCAGAAACTTCACGCGCGGATGAGGGTTCTCCGCCGCCACCGCCTTGTGGCCGAGGTCGAGGCAGAGACGGTTGTCGCCCGGCCTGCTGATCACGCGTGTGAGAAGAACGGCCGCCGGCAGGAAGTCCATGTCCGGCAGCATCGTCTCGTAGCCGAAATCCCACAGCACGCACGTGCCGGGGCTGCACTCCACGTCCGGGCGCTTCGCGTGAATCGGGAATGTCGGGGTCCCTCCCGCGACGATGTTCGGCACCGGCAATTGCGCCGCCTTCAAGTCCGCACGCAGCCCCT
>JBAYGL010000449.1:0-4446 GCA_041666725.1 Limisphaerales bacterium | reverse complement strand
GGAAGAGCTTCCCCGCGCGCACGACGGAGTAGCCCGCGCGCATGAAGGTCTGCGGCAAGGTCTGCGCGTCCGGCACGGCCTCGCGGAAGTGGCGGGTGTTCTCGAAGATGCGCGTGGTGTCCGGCCGCAGCCCGGTGAGGAACGACGCCCGCGACGCACCGCACACCGGATACTGGCAATACGCGCGCTCGAAGCGCACACCGCGCGACGCGAGCCGGTCGATGTTCGGCGAAAACGCCAGCGGATCGCCGTAGCAGCCGAGGCGGGTGTTCAAATCATCGGCGACCAGGAAGAGGACGTTCGGTCTGCCGGCAGCGTGTGCAAACGACACGAGGCGGCCGGAGATCAGCGACAGCGCGAGCAATGCGCACAATCCCAAGGGAATGGAAAAACAGCGTTGCATGAGTGTTTTCTCGGAGAGCGGGTTACCTGCGGCTGGACGATTCACGAGGGCCAAAGATCACTTGCCTCCCGCGTGCAGCAAGGTCTTCAGCTCCGCCACAACTTTCGCCTGAGTCGGGTCCGTGGCGAGGTTCTTGTATTCGCCCGGGTCAGAGTCGTGATCGTAGAGCTCGGCACCCACGCGGCCCCCGTCCCATTCGGTGTAGCGGTGGCGCTCGGTGCGGATGCTGCGGCCCATGATCTGGCCTGCACCCTTCTTTTTCTTCGCGGCGGCCTTGTCAAAGGTGCCGACGTTTGCGCCGCGCGTGACCTGGGAGAAGGCGGCGTGATCCCATCTGGCGTTCGGATTCACAACCAGCGGGCGCAGGCTGTGGCCCTCCGTCTTCGAATCGGCGGCGATGCCGCAGAGATCGGCAAGCGTCTTGTGCAACGAGACCAGTTCAACGGGCTTGAGGCAGGTCTTGCCGTTGGCCTGGTTGCCGGGCACGGCGATGATGAGCGGGACGCGGGCGGATTCCTCGAAGATGCTCATCTTCTGCCAGAGATTCTTTTCACCCAGATGGTAGCCGTGGTCGCTGTGGAAGATGACGACGGTCTTGTCCGTCAGTTTGAGACGATCCAGGGTGTCGAGCAGCTTGCCGACCTGCGCATCCATGAAACTCGTCGCGGCGGAATACGCCTGGATGGCCTGCCGGCGGAGATCATCGCTCATGGCAAGTTCCTCCTTCTTCTGGATCGAAAGCGCCGCTGCGGGAAACAACTCGGACAGGTTGGCCGGAATGCCGGGCAGCTTGATCTTTGCGGTGGGATACATCGTGAACCACGGCTTCGGCGCGACATAGGGCGTGTGCGGACGATAGTAGCCGACGGCGAGATAAAACGGTCTGGCGCTCTTCGCGTATTCTTCCAGCAGCCCGATCGCGGCGGCGGCCCCCTTGCCATCGGTCTGCTCTTCGTCGGTGCCGTCGGCGGCAAGCCAGCTCAGACGACCGCCGAGCCCGCTCAACGCATCGGCCTTGATCGTGGTGGTCTGCGTCGCGCCGGCGGCGAGGTTGATGCGCTCGATCATGCCGTAGTCGTCCACGTCGCGCCCCTTGGGGTTTACAACCTTTTCCCACGAGGCGGGATCATCGAGGCCGTCCGTGCCGATCTGCGTGGGCACGCCGTAATGGTAGAGCTTGCCGACGCGCGCGACGCTGTAGCCGCCCTTCTGGAAACTCTGCGGGATGCTGACGGCGCCGGGAACGACTTCACGGAACTGCGTGCGGTTTTCGTAAACCTTCGTCGTGTCCGGACGCAGCCCGGTCATAAACGACGCGCGCGACGGATTGCAGAGCGGGAACTGGCAGTAGGCACGGTCAAACTTCACTCCGCGCGCGGCCAGGCGGTCAATGTTCGGCGACTTCACCATCGGATCGCCGTAACAGCCGAGACGCGCGGCGAGATCGTCGGAGACGATGTGGAGCACGTTGAGCCTCGGCCCGGCGGCGGGCGATGTTGCGAGGCTGGCGAAGAGCGCGAGCGCACAGAGCGTGGCGGCGAGACGGAGTTTCATGCCGCGAGCAAAGCAAATGAAGACCGGGCCGTCGAGCGGGTTTGCGGCGTTTGAAAACACGTCGAAACCAAGGCGTGACACGCTGCGTCGCCAGCGGAGAGACTGACGCCAACCGGACTGCTCAATTTTCCACCCACCATGAAAAGCCTTAAGCCTGTCTGAAAATTGGGCTGGGTCCTGTTTTCAGACAGGCTCTCAGGCAAGGATCGGCTTGATGACCTCGCCGTAGTCCTGGTCCAGCCGCTTGCGGTCGGGGACTTCCAGCTTCCGGCCGTTGATGCCCATCTGGTGGAGGACCGTCGCGTGGATGTCCGTGACGTAGTGCGCATCCTCGACAGCGTGGAAGCCCAGTTCGTCCGTCGCACCGTGGACCACGCCGCCCCTGATGCCGCCGCCCGCGAGCCAGACGCTGAAGCCGTAAGGATGATGGTCGCGCCCGTCCGTGCCCTGCGAGCCGGGCGTGCGGCCGAACTCCGTGGCGAAGACGACGATGGTTTCATCAAGCAGGCCGCGGCGTTTCAAATCCAGCAGCAGGCCGGCGGTGGGTTTGTCCACCTGTGCGGAAAGCTTCGAGTGGTTCGCCTTCAACCCGCTGTGCGCATCCCACGCACCCGCCGCACCTTCGCCGTGCTGGATCTGGATGAAACGCACGCCGCGCTCGACAAAGCGCCGCGCGGCGAGCAGCTGCATGCCGAAGGGCTTGGTCTCGCCCTGGTCCAGCCCGTAGAGCTGCTTCGTCTCCGCCGACTCGCGGTCAAAGCCCACGACCTCCGGCACGGCCATCTGCATGCGATAGGCGAGCTCGTAGCTCTTGATGCGCGCATCGAGCGCCTGATCACCGGGATATTGCGCGGCCTTGAGGCGGTTCAGCCGGCCGACAAGATCGAACTGGATGCGCTGCTCCGCCGCGCTGATGTCACCCTCGGGCCGTGCGTAGGCAAGCGGCTCGCGCGGATCAATCACCAGCGGCACCGCATCGTAGGCCGGGCCAAGATAACGGCCGTCGCGCTTGTCGAAGAAGCGCGGTCCCATGTTGATGAACTGCGGAAGGTTCTCGTTCAACGAGCCGAGGCCGTAATTCACCCACGCGCCGATGGTCGGCTCCTGCACGTCAAGCATGTGGCGGCCCGAGTGGAACTGCACCTGCGCGCCATGGTTGTCGTCGGTGGTCCACATCGAGCGCACGATGGCGAGATTGTCCACGCAGGCGCGGAGGTGGGGGAACCAGTCGCTCACCTCGATGCCGCTTTTGCCGCCGGGCGCGGAGCCGATCTGGAGCGGGTAAATCTTGTTGCGCTGCTGGCCGTTGGCGTCGTTCACCACCACCACCCGCACGCGCTTGCGCTTCTCCGGGTCGTTGATGCCCTTGAACGGCGTCTCGTCGAAGGACTTGCCGGCGTATTGGGTGAGCGCGGGCTTGGGATCGAAGCTCTCCATGTGGCTCAGGCCGCCGCGCAGGAAAATCCAGATGACGGACCTGGCCTTCGGCGGGAAGTGCGGCAGGCCCGTGGGCGGACGCCAGCTGCTCTCCAGCCCGAAGCCATCGCGCGCAAGCATGGTGCCCAGCGCGAGGCCGCCGAAACCCAGGCCGGAGCGGGCGAGGAAGGAGCGGCGGGTGAGGAAGGGGTTCATTGTCTGACAAGTTGTGCTGCCGCGCGAAACTCTTCCAGAGTCGCACGTTCCCGTTTCACATCTGGACCAAATAGCTCTCTCGGCTGGAAAATGTCTCCCATGTCAGGCGTCCAGCCAATGAGCTTGCCATTGCCGTCGAACGAATATGCAGATGGACCGGACGCCATGAACCTTCCCGCTGGTCCAGTCACCTGCCAGTAGGTGTTGGAGCCTGCTGTAAGTCGCGACACGGTCATTGGCGTTGGTTTCCATTCCAGAAAAGCAACCGCATTGGTCACTTGGGCGGGCGGCTTGGCACGGGCGCGGAGAAACGGCTCCGGAAGGAACGATAGCAAAAGCAGGCCCACGAGCGTCAAAGCGACCCAGCCAGCGTTCACAAGGATGCGCTCCAAACTCATCGGATCGTGATGAAATCGTTGTGGTTCAAGAGCGCGTGGACGAGGGCGGTGCGGGCCTTGGCCTCGGGCTGGGCGGACTTGCGCTCCCTGGCTGCGGCAAGGAACTGCGCGAGGCTCCCGGCGCACAGCTTCTGCTCGGCGGACGTGGGCACAGTGGCGAGGAGGGTGGTGAAAGTGGTGCGGATGAAGGCGTCGTCCGCAGCGCTTTCGGAGTCCTTCACGAGGCGCTCGGCGACCTTGGCGGCGGCGGTGGAGACGAGCTTGCTGTTGGCCAGCGCGAGGGCCTGCTGCGGCAGGATGCTCTCGTCGCGACGGTAGCATTCCTTCGTGTTCGCGTTGTCGAACATCTCCAGAAACTTGTTCAAGTCCTCGGGCGATTGCGTGAAATAAAAGCTGCGCCGCAGCGAGTCCTCGCGCTTCGGATCGACCGTCGGCCCGCCGAGCTGGAGATCCAGCGTG
>JBAYGL010000448.1:0-4492 GCA_041666725.1 Limisphaerales bacterium | reverse complement strand
TCATGATCGCGCACCCGCCCATGGAGATCACCCACTTCGGGTCCGGCATCTGCAGGTAGATGCGGCGGACCACCGGCGCCATCTTCCAGGTCACCGTGCCCGCGACGATCATCAGGTCCGCCTGCCGGGGCGAGGGGCGGAAGACTTCCGCGCCGAAACGGGACAGATCATAGCGCGCCATGCTGGCGGCGATCATCTCGATGGCGCAGCAGGCGAGGCCGAAGGAGAGCGGCCACACGGAGTTGCGGCGGCCCCAGTTGTATAGCTCCTCGAGCTTCACAACCACGACGCCCTGCTTGTTCAATTCGTTTCGAAGTCCTTCGTCCATGAATCAGGGAATAAGGTTGAAGGATGAATTACGAACGGCGGAGGCGGGGGGTGACTGGGTCCAATTCATAGTTCTTCCTTCAAACTTCATCATTTCCAGGTGAGCACTCCCTTCACCCACGCCCACGCCAACCCCTCGACCAGCAGCAGCACGAAAACCAGCATCGCCAGACAGGCGCCAATGGACAGGCCGGTGAAGGCAACGGCAAAGGGCAGCAGGAAGATCGTCTCCACGTCGAAGATCAGGAACAGGATGGCGTAGAGGTAATACTCGGACTTGAAGGCCACCCACGCGTCACCCTTGGATTCAAGGCCGCACTCGTAGGTCGCATTCTTCAGCTCGCCCGGTTTCTGCGGGGAAAACATCCTGGCCCACAGCGCCGCGAGCAGAAGCGGCCCCACGGCGAAACCCATCGCCATCACGAAGAAGACGAGGAGGAACAGGTAGGGATGTTTGTCTGCGGCCATGAGAGTTCAGTTCGCCTGCGGGTTGTGCTTGTGCAGACCGACGGAGTGCGCGATGTCATCAAACTCCTCGCGTGAGACCTGTTCGAGCTGCTTGCCCTTCTGCTTGAGCTTCTCGTTGATCTTGATGGCCTTCTCGGTCATTTCCTCGTGCGTGTCCTTGGAGCCGCCGACGAGCGCAAAGTTCTCGCCGGTCGTCACCCGCTTGTGCCCGTCGGAGTCAAGCCCGACCCCGACCATCACCGCCTTGGGTTGCTGCATCTTTTTCGCCGGTTTTTCCACGCGCCGAAAAACTACCGGTCATGCCCCAAACTGCAAGGCGCAAGTCACCGGCCGTTGATGCGGGTCAAGGTTCAAGCCCGCCGGCCGCGACGATACTCCGACGGGTTGCGGCCGATCCACTTCTTGAACACACGGGACAGCACAAAGGCATTGGCGTAGCCGACTGCACCGGCGATGACTTCGAGCTTGTCGTCGGTGCGCTCGAGAAGCTCCGCCGCGCGCTGCATGCGGATCGAGGTGAGCTGCTGCATGGGGCTTCGTCCGAGTTCCCTCAGGCAGAGGCGGCGCAGGTGCTCCTCGCTGCAATGCGCAAGCGACGCAAGCTCCCGCACGGACCATCCGGCGGCGAGGTTGTCCTCCACCTTCCGCCACACCTGCCAGAGCCGGTCGTTCAAATGCCACGGCCGGGCAAGGCGCTGCGATTCGGCGTGAACGAGTTCGATCCAGTGGTGTTCGAGGCGCGCGTCAGCCCGCCCCGCCGACTCGGCCATCAGGCCCTCGATCGCACACGCCATGATTCTCGCGTCACACCGCGCCTTCACCGGCGACGCGGCGCTGACCACCGGCCGGATGCCGGCGGGTTCATCGTAGCGCACCCAGCAGATGCGCCAGCGCCTGCCCGGCACGGCGTGAAAGGCATTCAGCACACGCGGCGGAGCCAGACAGGCCGTGCTCGCACGGCATTGTTGCCACCGGCCATCGAGCAGAATCTTCCCCCCGCCCGAAATGCTCACCAAAACACAGCTGCCACCGGGTTGCAAACGCACGCGCTGAAACGGCACCGCCGCGTCCGCCAGACCCACGTGGGCGATCCGGTGCAGGCGCAGCGGCGGGCATTGCTCGGCCGTCAGCATCGCCAGCCGTGTGCGTGCGCCGTCAAAGGTCGTTTCGCACAGGGGTTGGTGGATTTTGGACATGTTGAATCTGGCGGCGACATGCTACCAACTCCGTCAAATCCGCGATGCAAACTCCCAGCCACCTGCGCCTCATGAAACACCTGATCACCCTCACCGTCCTGCTGTTCGCTCCTTTCACAGCGCTGCACGCCGCGCCTGTTTCGCTCTTCGATGGGAAAACCCTGGCCGGCTGGGAGGGAAACTCAAAATTGTGGCGGGTGCAGGATGGCATGATCACCGGCGGCTCGCTCGATGAGCGCGTTCCGCGCAACGAGTTCATCGCCACCGTGAAGTCGTTCCACAACTTCGACCTGCGCCTCAAGATCAGGCTCTCCGGCACCGAGGGCTTCATCAACTCCGGCGTTCAAATCCGCTCCGTCCGCGTGCCGAACAACTCCGAGATGAGCGGCTATCAGGTGGATTACGGCAAGGGCTGGTATGGCAAGCTCTACGACGAATCGAGACGCAACAAGGTCGTCGCTGATTCCACGGATCCGAAAGCCGCCGCCGCCATCAAGGCGGGCGAATGGAACGAGTATCGCATCGTCACCGAGGGACCGCGCATCCGCTCGTGGATCAACGGCGTGGCCGCGCTCGATTACACCGAGACCGAGCCCGGCATCGCGCAGGACGGGCTCATCGGCATCCAGGTGCATGGCGGCGGCAAGGCGCTCGTGCAGGCGAAGGACATCACCATCGAAGAGCTGCCGCCCACCCCGGACGCTCCGACCTGGGAGAAGCTGGGCGGCTACAAAGCCCCGCCGCCGAAAGCCAAAGGTGCGGACAAGAAGGCGGAGGGAGCCCCCGGCGGAAAGACCGCCGGCACCGGTCGTGACATCAGCTACAACGCCATCACTTCCACCGCGCAATCGCCCGGGGACCAGCTCGCGTCATTCAAGCTGCCGGCCGGTTTCGAGATCGAACTCGTCGCCGCCGAAAGCGAGGGCATCGGCAAATTCATCGCCGTGGACTGGGACGCCAGCGGACGGATGTGGAGCATGACGGCGCTCGAATATCCGGTGGACGGGAACGAGAACAAGGCTGCTTCGGATGCGCTCTTCGCCAGGGGCGGGCGTGACAGGGTCATCGTGTTCGACGTGCTGCGCGGTGGCGCAGGCCAGCCGCCCGCCGGCGGTTCGCCTGCGCCGCTGCGCTACGCCGCACCCCGCGTCTTCGCCGACAACCTCGTGATGCCGCTGGGCGTGCTGCCCTACAAGGACGGGGCATTCGTCCAATACGGCTCCGACATCCGGTTCTACCGCGACACCAACGGCGACGGGCGCGCGGACAAATCCGAGGTGATCCTCACCGGCTTCGGCACGCAGGACTCGCATCTGTTTCCCCACCAGTTCACCCGCGTGCCCGGCGGCTGGATCTTCGTGGCGCAGGGACTCTTCAACTACTCGACCGTGCGCCGGCCCAACGGCCAGCCCTTCGCCGACGGCACGGGCGAAATCCCCTTCAACCAGTGCAAGCTCGCGCGCTTCACGCCCGACGGCTCGCGCTTTGAAAATCTCACCGCCGGCCCGAACAACATCTGGGGCCTCACCATCAGCCGCGAAGGCGAGACGTGGATTCAGGAGGCGAACGACATCGGCCGCCCCCTGGTGCCCTACGAGCCGGGCACGCTCGTCGTCACCGGCTCGAAGGACCGGCTCCGTCCCTACCAGCCGCTCCAGCCCGCCACGCTCGCCCCGCCGCAAATGGGCGGCACGGGCCTCAGCGGCCTCGCGCTGGCGGACGACAGCAACACTCCGTTTCGAAACAAGTTCGCGACGGAGGCCGGCGCGAAGATATTCTTTCTCGCCAACCCCATCACCAGCGTGATCAACGTCGTCAAGGCAACCCCCGACGGCCCCCGCTACCGCTACGAGAAAATCGCCGATCTCCTCACCACGTCCGACCGGTGGTTCCGGCCCGTGGCCATTGCCTTCGGTCCCGATGGCTGCCTCTACATCACCGACTGGTATAATAAAATCATCTCGCACAACGAGGTTCCCCGCACGCATCCCGACCGCGACAAGACGCGCGGCCGCATCTGGCGCGTGCGCCACAAGGATCAGGCCCGCACCACGCCCCCCGACCTGACGAAGCTGGGTGACAAGGAGCTGCTCGCCCAACTTGCCTCCCCGAACTCACGGATCGCGCGGCTTGCGTGGCTGGAAATCATCGACCGGAAAGCCACGGGGCTCGCACCTGAGTTGGAAAAGCGCGTCGCCGACAAATCTGCGCCCGCCGACCAGCGCCTCGCCTGGCTCTGGGCGCTGGAGGGATTGCGGCCCGTCCCGACCGCACTGATTCAGTCGCTGGCCGCCGACCCCAATCCCAACCTTCGCCACGAGGCCGCACGCCTGACCGCCGCGCAATCACGCTCTCAATCGGAGTTCCTCGCGCTCGCCACCAAGCTTGTCGACGACCCGCATCCACGCGTCCGCGCCGCGATTGGCGACGCGCTGCGCCATGTGCCGGATGCCGGCCCCGGAGCGATGGCCCTCGCCGCGCAACTCGGCCGTGAGCCCCTG
>JBAYGL010000447.1:0-4511 GCA_041666725.1 Limisphaerales bacterium | reverse complement strand
CTTCGCGAGAGAGCGCGGCCACGCCGTGGCGGGACGTTTCACTCGACTCGCAGCCCCAGCCTACCCGGCCGCTCGCGACGCTTGAGCAATCCACGCACGCCTACCAGCGCGCCTCGCATCTCCACGAGGCGGTTGCCGCGCACATGCGCCGCGTGGACGCCCAGACGGAGAAGCACGGCCAGCCGCTCGTTGCCACCCGCCTGATTCGCCGGGACATCGGCTCTGCCGATGCCCGCGCCGTGGTGGCGCTGCTCCGTCGTCCGGCCACCGCCCGCCAGGCCCTGCTTGCCTCCTTCGTGCTCGCGCCGCCGAAAGCTTTGGAAGGCTGATCGCCACACGTCCGTGCTGGAGGAGGTTGCGAAGGAAACGCGTAGCCGCAGGCTTCAGCCTGCGAGTCGGTTTGTAGCGGCGGTCTGTGACCGCCGTTTGCGAAACTCGGCGCTCACAGAGCGCCGCTACAGGTTTGGTTTCGCAACCTGAAGGTTGCGACTAAGAACGCAAACTCTCCCGCCCCGTCATCGAGCGCTCGACGAAGATGCGGTGCCAGAGTTCGAGCCAGAGGAGGGACCAGAGGCGGTGGGTGTGCTGGGCCGCGCCATTCGTGTGTTCGGCGATGAGGCGCTGGATTTCGGGTTTCTTGAACCAGCCGGCTTTCACGAGGTTGCCGTCGGGGAGCATCCGGTTCAGCACGGGCGCGAGGTCGGTGCGGAGCCAGTGTTTCAGCGGCAGACTAAATCCCTTCTTCGGGCGGTAGATGACCTCCCAGGGCAGGTAACGCTCGGCGAGTTTCTTGGGCAGATACTTTTGCACGCCGCCGCGCACCTTGAGCAACGGGTCGAGGGAGCTGGAGAGCGCGCAGAGGTCGGTGTCGAGGAAGGGGCTGCGCAGTTCGAGGGCGACCTTCATCGAGGCCACGTCCACCTTCACGAGGTAGTCGTTGGAGAGGCGCGCCATGAGGACGTGGTAGAGGTTTTGGTCGAGGATGTTCAGGCCCGCCATCTCCGCCGCGTGCCGCTCGTAGATGTGCCATGGGCGGTGCGCGCCGAGGCCCGCGCGGAAGGTGTCGGTGTAGAGGGCTTCGCGCTGGCGCTGGTTGAAGGCCATCGAGTAGCCGTGGCGACGCGCGGGGTCGGGGCTGGCGTGGGTGGCGAGGGTTTTTAGTTTTTGGGCGAAGCCGCTGCGCTCGGCGGCGAAGAGCCAGTCCTCCAGCGGGCCTCGGATGAAGCCAGGCATGAAGGCGTCGTAGCGCATCGCGTGAAACGACGCGCGGGCGATGTCGTAGCCGCCGAACAGCTCGTCACCGCCGTCACCCGTGAGCGCGACGGTGACGAACTCCTTCGCAGCCTTCGACACGTAGTAGGTGGGGATGGCTGAGGAGTCAGCAAAGGGCTCGCCGTATTCCCACACGAGCGACGGGAGGATTTCCAGCACGTCAGGCTTGAGGCGGATTTGCTGGTGCTCCGTTTTGTAACGCTTCGCAACGGCGTCGGAGTATTCCAGTTCGGAGAAGTCCTGTTCCTCGAAGCCGATGCTGAAGGTCTTCACCGGCTTGCTGGAGAGCTGGCTCATCATCGCGACGACCAGGCTGCTGTCCACGCCGCCGCTGAGGAACGCGCCGAGCGGCACGTCGGCGATCATGCGCTTGCGCACGGCCTCTGACAGCGCGGCGTCGATGCGCTCCAGCGCCTCGGTCTCGGAGACTTGGATTTTGTCGCGGAAATTGGGCTTCCAGTAGCGCGCTGCGCGGGTGCGGACACCGTTGCCGGACGCGTCGCGCTCGAAGACCATGTAGTGCGAGGGCGGGAGCTTGCTGACCTCGTTGTAGATCGTGTGGTCGGTGGTGACGGCGAGGTGGTGCAGGTAGCAGTCAATCGCCGCGTGGTTCACCGTGAGCTGCGCGCCGGGCAGCGACCAGAAAGCCTTGCTGTCGGAGGCGAACCGGACGGTCGCGCCATGCTGCGAGTAGAACAACGGTTTCTTTCCGAAGCGGTCGGTGGCAATCAGAAGCGTGTCCTTGCGCGTGTCCCAGATGCCGATGGCGAACATGCCGTCCATGCGCGCGACGACGCCCTCGCCCCATTCCTCGTAGCCGTGGACGATGACCTCGGTGTCGGAGTGGGATCGGAACTGGTGGCCCTTCGCCTCCAGCTCCTTTCGCAGCGACTGGAAGTTGTAAATCTCGCCGTTGAACGTGACCCAGACGGTGGAGTCCTCGTTGGTCATCGGCTGGTTGCCGAGCGGGGAGAGGTCAATGATGCGCAGCCGCCGGTGGCCGAGCGCGGCGTGCCCGCCGAGCCACTGGCCGCCGTGCTCCGGGCCGCGGTTGACCATCACATCGCGCATCAAGACCAGCTCGGACTCCGCGACGGGGCGACGGTCGAAGTGGACGATGCCGGTGATGGCGCACATGAGTGGCGGCGGGATTAAACTCCAAGTCGGTCTGTGCTTTCAATCGGAAGTCGAAAGAGAACACGGGGCCGACGCATCAGAAAGCGGCCGGGCTGGAGGTCGAACTTGGCGCTGAGTCGGCATGGGTGGCAGGAGCCGGGTCAATGTCTGACACGCACAGCCCATCACCATCCTGTCCCGCCCGCCTGATCCCCGCATCGAACGCCCGGGGGAGCACAAGCTCACCGACCTGCTGGCCATCGCCAAAGACGGCGCGGCGGAAAATCTTTTCTCCTCCGACCGACCGATCCGGAGGAGCCGGCCTGCCGGGGCGGGCGCATGCCCTGCAATCAGTGGACGCATTGTGCGCTGACGCCGCGGCCTTCATCCCGTAGCATTCCAGACATGCAGCGCGCTCCAGCAAACCATTACGCCACCCTCGGGCTTGATCGCCGTTGCACTCCCGATCAAATCCGTTCCGCCTACCGTCTTCTGGCCAAGCAGCACCATCCCGACCTCAATCCCAACTTCCCCGCCGCCGTCGCCCGCACCCAGCAGATCAACGCTGCATACGCCGTCCTGAGCGATCCCGACAGCCGCCAGGCCTACGATCGCGACCTCGACTCTTCCGACCGGCCGGCGCGGCCGGTGCGGGCCGCCAAAGCTGAACGCAATGTTTCGCAGGAAATCCACCTCCGCATCGAAGAGTTCCTCCGTGGCGTCACGCTGGAAGTCCGCGTGAACGACCCCGGCAATCCCAACGGCCCTGAAACCTACCCCCTCGTTGTCCCGCCGGAGACGGCCCCGGGCACCCGTTTCCGCGTGGCCCGCATGGCTCCATTCGAGGGCGGATTTGTCCTGGTCAGGGCGCGGGCGAGGCCGGACTTCCGCTTCAAGGTGCGCGGCTCGGATTTGCGCTGCGACCTGAAGATCAAACCCGGGCGCGCCGCCCAGGGCGGGACGGAAATGCTGCGCGGCGTCAGCGGAGCGATGCTCCGGGTGCAGATTCCTCGCGGGGTGAGCCGTGGTGAAATCATCCGCCTGCCCGGCGAAGGACTGCCCAGGCCGCGCGGCGGCCGGGGCGATCTGCTCGTGCGCGTCACCTACCGCCCGGAAGTCCGCATCACCCGGGCGTCGGGTCGTTAGCTGTGCGAGCCTTGGTGAAGCCGCGGGGCCCGATGTCAGGCGGGTTCGACCGGGGAAGACGGCGTTCCGGCGCTGCCGGTGGAAGGCGAACGGGCGGCTTCGAGCTTGAGCCGGCGCTTCTCGTCCTTCTTCGCTTTCTTGTCCATTTCCTTGCGGCGCTTTTCGAACTGGTAGTTTGGCTTTTGCATCTAGTGTCAGGAAAGTGTCACTCGGAAGCCCCGGGAGCGAGCAGCGAATTCAGCCCGGAATGCTTTTCGCAGATTAGTCCTCAACGCGCCGGATCGGAGATAGGCGCTCCGACGCCCCGGGCAGTGCGCGCTTGAGTCTTGGCGCGAAACCGGGCCACCCTGTTCCCTTTATGAGCAAACCTGCGTGTCCGATGTGCGAAATGACCGAAGTGTTGGAACACCCCGGACGCTACGAGTGCGTCACCTGCGGGCACGAGTGGGAACGCACCCTCGAGCCTGAAGCGCCGGCGGCCACGCGCGTCGTCAAGGACGCCCACGGCAATGTGCTCGCCGACGGCGATTGCGTCGTCTTGATCAAGGATTTGAAGCTGGGCGGGGGATCGCAGGTGCTCAAGGGCGGATCGAAATCCAAGCCCATCCGCCTGACGGATGGCGACCACGAGATCTCCTGCAAGATGGACGGAATCTCCATCGGGCTGAAGGCCTGCTTTGTGAAGAAGGCCTGAGGCTCTCACTGCGCCCGTCTGCGCAGGCGCAGGGCCTCCTTCACGCCTTTCTTCGCCGGATGCCGGACGGCGTGCCGGATGAGCCACCGCCGGTTTTCCGACGCATCCTCAACCCAGCGTTCGCAAAGCTCAAAGGCGAGCTCCGGGTGATCCTTGGCGATGTCGCCGACATGGTTGGCCACGCTCCGGCGCACATACAGTTCAGGGTCGTCCTTGAGGGCTTCGAGGATTGGCAGGACGGGACGCGGGTCCTTCACGAACGCCGGGATGCGCATCGCCCAGG
>JBAYGL010000446.1:0-4524 GCA_041666725.1 Limisphaerales bacterium | reverse complement strand
GGCGGCCTCGACAGCGCGGTTGGCGCGGCAGCCGAGGGTCACGATTTTCTCCATGACGGGGCGCAGGGCCCTGGCCTTGGCGAGGGTGGTGGTGACGCGCTTGGATTTGATGAGACAGCACACCATGTTGGCCAGCATCGCGTTGCGATGCTCGCCGGTGCGGCCCAGCTTGGCGGTGCGTTTAAGGTGGCGCATAGATTTACGATGTTACTGGATCGCGGCGGCCTTGTCGTCCTTCGGGGCTTCGAGCAGCCCGGCGTCAAAGCTCATGCCGAGGCCGAGGCCGAGGGCCTGCAGCTTGTCCTTGATCTCCTGAAGGGACTTCTTGCCGAAGTTGCGATACTTCAGCATGTCTCCCTCGGATTTCATGGCGAGCTGGCCGACGGTGGTGATGTTGGCGTTGTTGAGGCAGTTGGCGGCCCGGACCGAGAGTTCGATCTCGTTGACGCTCATGTTGAGGAGCTTCTTGAGCTTGCCCTTTTCCTCGTCCTGCTTGGTCTCGACTTCCGTGAACTGGATCGCGTTGCGGTCGTAGTTGACGAAGACATCAAGGTGTTTCTGAAGGATGGCGCTGGCCTGAAGGAGGGCATCATCGGGAGTGATGCGTCCGTCCGTCCAGATTTCAACCACGAGCCGGTCGTAGTCAGTGCGCTGGCCGACGCGCGCCGCCTCGACGGCATACTTCACGCGGGTGACGGGGGAGAAGATGGAGTCGATGGCGATGACGCCGATGGGCTGGTCCGTCTTCTTGTTTTCGTCACCAGGGCAGAAGCCGCGGCCCAGTTTGACTTCAAGCTCCATGACGAGCTTCTTCTTCTTGTCGAGAGTGCAGATGACCTGCTCCGGGTTGACGACCGTGATGTGCTGATTGAGCTCGATGTCGCCGGCGGTGACTTCTCCGTCCTTGTTGACGCTGAGAACAAGCTGCTGGACGTCGTGCGTGTCGGACTTGAACTTGACCTTCTTCAGGTTCAGCACGATTTCCGTCACATCTTCGACCACACCATCAACGATGGTGAACTCGTGCTGGGCGCCCTCGATCTTCACCGAGGTGACGGCCGCGCCCTCAAGCGAGCCGAGCAGCAGACGGCGGAGAGAGTTGCCAATGGTATGGCCGAAACCGGTTTCAAACGGTTCAGCGATGAACTTGGCGTAGGTGCTGGTGGCAGTGGATTCTTCCTTCTGCAACCGCTTGGGCATTTCAAACCGACCGAGGCGGACTGGCATGGCTTTCTTTCTGGCGATTTTAATCTGGCCGGAGACGCTTGATTCCCGCAGCGCAACCGGCCCGTGTAATCGCATTGTGTCCCCGCACGGCGGGGACGGGTTGACTAGCGGGAATAAAACTCGACGACCGCCTGCTCGTTGGCGATGGGGTTGATTTCATCGCGCGACGGAATGCGGATCAGGGTGCCCTTGAAGGCATCCTTGTTCAGCGTGAGCCACTCGGGGACCGCGCGGGCCGTGGACAACTCCAGGTTCTTCGTCGCAAGCTGGCGCGAGACGCTGGAGTCCTTCACTTCGATGATGTCGTTCACCTTGACGGCGTAGGAGGAGATGCTGACCTTGCGGCCGTTCACCTTGATGTGGCCGTGGCCGACCATCTGGCGGGCGGCGGAACGGGTCGAGGCGAAGCCAAGGCCGAAAACAAGGCTGTCCAGACGGGTCTCCAAAATCTGGAGCATCTGCTCGCCGGTCACACCGCGGCGGCGCAGGGCCTTTTCATACACGTTGCGGAACTGCCGCTCCATGAGGCCGTAGAAATAACGGAGCTTCTGCTTCTCGATCAGGCCCAGGCCGTATTCCGTCACCTTGCGGCGGGAACCTTTGGGACCGTGGACGCCTGGCGGGTAATTGCGGCGTTCGAGATATTTCGAAGGGCCGAAGATGGGGACGCCAAAACGGCGGCTGATGCGAGTGCGGGGACCTGTATAACGAGCCATAGATCGTGAATCGTAAAAACGTGAAGGTGACTAGACGCGGCGCTTTTTGCGAGGGCGGCAACCGTTGTGCGGCACCGGGGTCACGTCCTTGATGGTGCTGATTTCCAAGCCGATGGCCTGAAGCGCGCGGATGGCGGACTCGCGGCCGGAGCCGGGGCCGCTGACGCGGATCTCAACCTCGCGAAGACCATGCGACATCGCCTGACGCGCGGCATCCTGCGCAACCTGTTGCGCGGCGAACGCGGTGCTTTTGCGGGAACCCTTGAAGCCCACGCGCCCGGCGCTGGACCACCCGATCACGTTGCCCTGCATGTCCGTGATGGAGACGTTCGTGTTGTTGAAGGTGGAGAGGATGTGCGCAATGCCGACGGCGATGTTCTTCGCCCCCTTGGCCTTGACGATCTTCTTGCCGGCGTTTTCGTCGGCAAGCAGTTCGGCGGCTGTTGGAGCGGCACCCGCGGCAGCAACACCGGGAGCGGCGGGAGCGGCGGCGGCGTCAGGTGCCGCAGCAGAGTCCTTCTTGGGCTTGGCCTCGGCGTCCTTCTTGGGCTTGGCTTCGGCGGCTGCAGGGGCGGCGGCTTCGGCTTTCGCTTCTTTCTTGGGGGCTGGTTTCTTCTTTTCTTCTGCCATAACGGTGAGCTGTTTGAAAATCAGGCGGACGCGGGCTTGGCGGCGCGTTGCACACCGACGGTGCGGCGGGGGCCCTTGCGCGTGCGGGCATTGGTCTGGGTGCGCTGACCGCGCACGGGCAGGCTTTTCAAGTGGCGGATGCCGCGATAGCACTTGATGGCCTGGAGCCGCTTGAGGTTCAGGCCAAGTTCGCGGCGGAGGTCGCCCTCGGTCACGTATTTGCCGTCCTGAATCGCATGCACGATCTGCGAGAGCTGGGCCTCGGTCAGGTTTTTTGCACGGATGGCCGGGTCGATCTGCGCCTTCGCGATGATCTCGCGGGCGTTGACGGGGCCGATGCCGTAGATGTAGCGCAGCGCGATGTCTATGCGCTTTTCGCCGGGAATATCAACACCAAGAATGCGTGCCATAGGGTCTGGGGTTTAGCCTTGCCGTTGCTTGTGTCGGGCATTGCTGCAAATCACGCGGATGACGCCCTTGCGCTTCACGATCTTGCAGTGCTCGCACATTTTTTTTACCGATGCCCGAACTTTCATAGTTTGTGTTCGTTCAAAATTACTCTGCCCTGCGACAAATCGCCGGGCGACAATCTAACCGTCACCACCGCACCCACCGTCACCCGCTCTGCGAGCGGCTTCTGGCGGCGCGCGACATGCCCGAGGAGCCGGTGGCCATTGGCCAGCCGGATCCGAAACAGCGCGTTCGGCAGCGTTTCCACTACCGCGCCCTCAACAACGAAGGCAGATTCTCCGGACACGTCAAAATCTCCGGTTCGGATTCAGTGATGAGCACCGTGTGCTCCATGTGCGCCGACGGCAGCCCGTCCTGCGTCACCACTGTCCAGCCGTCACTCAACACTTTCACTGCGGGCGAACCGGCGTTGACCATCGGCTCAATCGCAATGGTCATGCCCGGCTTCAACTTCGCCGAGTTTTTGCCCGGCTCGACGAAATTCGGCACCTGCGGGTCCTCATGGACCGTGCGTCCGACGCCGTGACCGACAAACTCGCGCACCACGCTGAAGCCGTTTGCCTCAACATGGCGTTGGACCGCCCGCGAAATATCCACAACGCGGTTCCCGGCCAACGCGCGGGAAATTCCTTCATACAGGGCCTGCGTCGTCACATCAATCAGTTTTTGCGCCCCCAGGTCGCAGCCGCCCACTGCAATCGTCCTGGCCGTGTCGCCGATGTAAGCCTGATACCGGACGCCGACATCCAGACTGATGATGTCGCCGAACTGGATCCGGCGAGGCCCGGCCAACCCATGCACCACCTCGTCATTTACGGAGATGCAGATGTTGCACGGATACTTGCGGTAGCCAAGGAAAGCGCTCTCTGCGCCATAGTGGCGGATGCGGAGGCCGGCGAACTCATCCACTTCTTTCGTCGTCACGCCCGGCCTGACAAATGCCGCAACATCATCCAAGACCACCGCGGCAATCGCCCCGGCAGACCGCATGATCTCAAGCTCTCGTTCTGTCTTGTAAATAATCATCGCCGCATCACGGCCAAGGTCCGCGTCGTCTCAATCAGCAGCCGACACCGACTCGTCATGTTCAAGGAACAATTTGGTTTGGCGGCCAACCGCCCAACCCACGGCCACTTCGCGTCAGGACTAATGCCCTGTCAAAAAGCGCCAAAAATCAAACTCACCATTCTACCGGACGTGGCTGATGCCATGGTGATCCTGCTGACCGCCACCACTCCTCGGCTTCCGGTGCCCATCAGAACCGCCCGCGCAAACGGGGCCCCTTGCCGCCCTTGGCACCGCTGAGAAAACCGTCGTAGTGCCGCATCAGGAGATGAGATTCCATCATTCGCATCGTGTCCAGCACGACGCCCACCGTGATGAGCAGGCTTGTCCCACCGAAGAACTGCGCCACGTAGTAATTGATGCCCATCGAACGCGACATCACCTGGGGGATGATTGCAATGATCACGAGGAAAAT
>JBAYGL010000445.1:0-4587 GCA_041666725.1 Limisphaerales bacterium | reverse complement strand
TGGTGGGAAAGGGATCGTCCACTTTCGCGCGGAGGTGGCGGACATACACGTCCACGATGTTCGTGAGGCCCTCGAAGCTCTCGTCCCAGACGTGCTCGATGATCATGGTGCGGGAAAGCACGCGGCCCGCGTGCGCCATGAGGTATTCGAGGAGCGCATATTCCTTGCCGGTCAGTTCAATGCGCGTCCCGGCTCGGCGCACCTGTTGCGTGAGCCGGTCCAGTTCAAGGTCCGCCACGCGCAACGTGCTGCTGCGCGCCACCGGCCCGCGCCGGAGGAGCGCCTTCACGCGCACCGCCAGTTCCGCGAAGGCGAACGGCTTGGTCAGGTAATCATCCGCGCCCGCCTCGAAGTTCTCGACCTTCGCGGCGGTGTCGTCCTTGGCCGTGAGGATGAGCACGGGCACCTCGGGCGTGTGGCGGCGGATGCGTTTCAGCACCTCGGTCCCGCTCAGGACCGGGAGCATCAGGTCGAGGATGATGACATCGTAGCTGTAGCTGGCGGCGAAGTCGCACGCGCTCTGGCCGTCGTAGGCCAGGTCCACGGCGAACCGTTCCGCGCGCAAACCGCGCGAGACAAAGTCCGAGACCTTCCGGTCATCTTCTGCAAGCAGCAAACGCATGTTCTGTCGGACGCCACCATCACCCGCGCAGATTAAGGACTTCCGAACGAAACATTAAATTCCGTTCAGGAAGGGCCGGGGCGCTTGTCTTCGGTGACGATGCGAGTCTATTGGTTCCAATATGAAGACACCAGCCCAAGACCACTCCGACCGCGACTACTGGATCGTGCTGGGCGTTTTTTCCGCCGCCATGATGGCTTTTGTCGTGGTGAACCGCGAGGTGCCCCGCGAAACCCGTTCGCTCAACACGTGGCTGCGGGATTTGGGCGCGACCGAAACCTACCGCCGCACCAGCGCGGAAACGGCCGTGCGCCGGATGGGCACACGCATCGTGCCGGCACTGCTGGCACGGCTCGAATCCAGCAACACCAACGACCAGGCGCGGGCCATCCTCGGATTCGAGGCTCTGGGGGCCGCGGGCCGCCACGCGATTCCCTCGTTGACGGCGCTCCTGCGGGTCGAGTCCACCTCCCTCCCGGCGGCGCGCGCGCTCGCAGCCATCGGGCCCGCCGCAGTGCCGCTGCTGACCAATTCACTGGGCAGCCCGTTCCGTCCCGTCCGGACCAGTTGCGCCCGCGCGTTGGGCCGGCTGCGCGCCGATGGCCGGCTGGCCGTGCCCGCGCTCGTCGGCGTGCTGAACGACGACGATGACGACCTGCGCTACTTCGCCGCGCGCGCCCTGGGCAACCTCGCCGCAGAACCCGTTCAGTCCGTGCCCGCGCTGGTGTCGCGACTGGAAGACCCGAACATGGAAGTCCGCAAGATCGCCGCCCGCTCCCTCGGCCAGTTTCACGGCCGCGCCCGGGGTGC
This sequence comes from Limisphaerales bacterium, assembly GCA_041666725.1. Lineage (GTDB taxonomy): Bacteria > Verrucomicrobiota > Verrucomicrobiia > Limisphaerales > SXTU01 > SXTU01. The sequence goes on along the minus strand of JBAYGL010000445.1, from coordinate 3,155 downwards.
CGTGCCCGCGCTGCGCAAGGCACTGAACAACGATGAAGAGGCCGTGAAGCTCACCGCCGCCTACGCGCTCCGGGAAATCAACCCCGCCATCGCCGTGGACGGAATGAGATAGCCACCGGGCGGCCCGCTGACCCGCGCGACGCGTCAGAGAACGGACGGCGGATCAACATCCTGCCCGCTGCCAGAAAAGAGCGCGTTCGAGGCGGGCGCGGATACGCCGAAGCTGCCGTCGGGGTTCACCACGTAGCCGAGCTGGGCGGGCTTGAGCTTCTCCACATGGCCGTCGAGGAACACGGTGTTCGCGTAACCGTCGTGGCGCGCGTCCACGCCGCCGCGATGCTGCGGGGCGCGGTTGGCGTCGTCGCAGAAGTCCGAGACGCCGGGGATCAGGCGCGGCGGATCGAGCGCCCAGGCGTGATAGCCGAGCCGCGCGCGGTCCACGCTGCCGTCCGGGTCATACGGCGTGCGGGACGCGGCGGGCTTGCCGGCGGAGGTGCCCAAAGAGTCGGCCACCAGGACGGTGCGGCTGGCGGCCAGCGCGTCCACGCGGACAGGGAAGTTGATGAACTTGCCGGCGGCGTTCAGGCGGCTGTTGCCGAGGAACTCGAAGTTGTAGCCGTAGCCGAGGTCGCGGTTGTTCACGCGCTCCGGGGCGCTGGGGCAGACGAAGAGCTTGTTGTCCACGAGCTTGGTGTTGTCGTCGGCGGAATTGGCGGAGGGCGAGTTGAACGCGCAGACTTTGCTGGCCGCGCCGAGGGTGACGAACCAGCGCGGGCGGAAGTGCTGGCCGTTGCCGACCTCGTAGAGGTTGCGCGGATCGCTGTTCGCGCCGAGGCGGGGCATGCGGCCCGGGACGGAGACGGAGTCGTTCCCATCGGCGTAGAGCTGGCAGGCAAGGGCAATCTGACGCTCGTTCGAGCCGCACTGGGCGGCGCGGGCAAGATTTTTGCCGCGCGCGAGGGCCGGCAAGAGGAGGCCGGCCAGCACGGCGATGATGGCGATGACCACGAGCAATTCGAGGAGCGTGAAGCCCTGGCGACGGGAGGATTTTGTCACGCGCCGGTTCTAGGCGGACCGGGCACGGGCAGGCAAGGAGTTTCCCCGGATTGCAGGCGGCAGTCACAGGCGAGCACGACGCGACCGCCAGCGGGAGATTTTCTTGTCCGTAACCTTTCTTTACGTTTATCGTCTAGCGCCGCAGCCGACCGATGAACCGCAAGAGCGTCAACCGCGAGATTCTGCTCGCCCTCTGGAAGATTCACATCCTCCACCACGCCGCCGAGGACGAGGATGGCGTGGTGGGCAACTGGATGCTGGAGGAGCTGCGGCACCACGGCTACGAGGTCAGCCCCGGCACGCTGTATCCCATGCTGGCGCGCATGGAGCGCTTCGGCTGGCTGCGTGGCGACCGGCCGGCGGGCAAAGGCTCGCGCGAGCGGCGGAGTTACAAGATCACGGCCGAGGGCCGCAAGGTGCTGGCGCTGGTGCAGCGGCAGCTCGGTGAACTGCGCGGCGAAATGAAGGTGAAAGGAAACAAGGCATGAACCTGGTCCGGCTGGCCCTGCGCCGCCCACTCACGATTGTCGTCGGCGTCATCGCGGTCGCGCTGGGCGCGTGGATTGCCCTCCAGCGCATGACGCGCGACGTGTTCCCGCCGCTCGGCATCCCGACCATTTACGTCGCACAGCCCTTCGGCGGCATGGACCCCGCGCAGATGGAGGGCTACATCACCTACTTCTACGAATACCACTTCCTCTACATCACCGGCATCGAGCATGTGGAGTCGAAGTCCATTCAAGGCGCGAGCATCATGAAGCTCCAGTTCCACCCCGGCACGGACATGGCATCCGCGCTGTCCGAGGTGGTCGCCTATGTGAACCGCTCGCGCGCCTTCATGCCGCCGGGCACGCCAGGGCCGTTCATCACGCGCTTCGACGCCGGCAGCGTGCCGGTCGGCTACCTCGTCTTCTCCACAACCAACGCGAACCGCACGGTCGGTGAGATGCAGAACGCGGCGCTCAACCAGGTGCGCCCGCTCTTCGCGCCGTTGCCGGGCGTGTCTGCTCCCCCGCCCTTCGGCGGCAGCGCACGGACGATTCTCGTCAACCTCAAGCCCGACCGCCTCCGCAGCTACGGCATTTCCGCCGACGAAGTCGTCACCGCGATGGCCGCCGCGAACACGCTCAGCCCCTCTGGCAACCTCCCGCTCGGCGACAAATATCCCTTCGTCCCCATCAACGCGGTGGTGAAGAACATCCAGGACCTCGCTGCCGTGCCCATCCGCACGGGCACGGGTTCAGGCGGCGGCGCTGTCTTCGTGCGCGACCTCGGCGACGTGGCCGACGGCGCGGACCTCATCACCAGCTACGCGCTCGCGAACGGCAAGCGCACCGTTTACATGCCCGTGACCAAGCGCTCGGACGCCAGCACGCTGTCGGTCGTCGAGCTGGTGAAGAAGAACATCCCGGAGTTCAAGAAGGTGCTGCCGGACGACATCGAAGTGACCTACGAATTTGACCAGTCGCCCTACGTCGTGCGCGCCATCCGCGACCTCGTGAAGGAAGGCGCGCTCGGCGCGGTGCTGACGGGCCTGATGGTGCTGCTCTTCCTGCGCGACTGGCGCAGCGCGTTCATCGTGGTCATCAACATCCCCGTGTCGCTGCTGGCCGGGACGTTTGCGCTCTGGGTGAGCGGGCAGAATGTCAACCTGATGACGCTCGGCGGCCTGGCCCTGGCCGTCGGCATCCTCGTGGACGAGGCGACGGTGGCGATTGAGAACATCCACGTCCACCTCAGTAGGAGACGACGTGAGGAGTCTCCATCTAATGCGGAACGCGGAATGCAGAATGCGGAATCAAGCCAGAGACTCCTCACGTCGTCTCCTACACCGACGATTGGCCGTGCTGTGCTTGACGCCACCGTCGAGACCACCGGGCCGCGCTTCCTCGCGATGCTTTGCGTGCTGGCGGTGTTCATCCCCGCGTTCTTCATGCAAGGCGCGGCCAAGGCGCTCTTCACGCCGCTCGCGCTCGCCGTGGGATTCTCGATGGTCGCAAGCTTCGTGCTGTCGAGCACACTGGTGCCGGTGTTGAGCGTGTGGCTGCTGCGCGGGCACGAGAGCGAGGTCCACGAGTCCGGCTTCTTCGGCGGCTTGA
>JBAYGL010000444.1:0-4636 GCA_041666725.1 Limisphaerales bacterium | reverse complement strand
CCGGTGCCGTCGTTCGCGGTGTTGGGATCGTAGGAAGCAACGGTGAGGAACTGGCCCAGGCCGTGCGCGGTCCGGGTTTCGCCGGTGCCGGGCGGGCTTTCACTGTCGGTGCCGTTCTCACGAGCCGCAACGGAACCGTGCAGCAGTTCCGCCGTGAAGCCGCGCACCAGCAGCAGTTCGTCGAGCGAAACGAGCGGGCCGTTGCGGATGGTGTAAGGCCGCGGCAGGCCGTTGTAATAATCCTGCTCCGCGCCTTCAGGCCGCGGGGCGTCATCCTCGTCAATGAAGTCGAGCAATGCTGCGGCGAGCGCCGGCGTGAGGCGGGGGATTTTCTCCAGGTTCGCGTTGGTCGAGGCGTTGATGTTGATCTTCGAGGCCTCGTCGGTAAGGCCGTGGCGGACATCCTCCAAGGATTCGCCGCCGCCCGGTGAGAAGACGCTGAAGAACCAGCGCTCCCCGCCATCATCGAACACCAGTCGGTCGCGGAACGCAGCGGGATTGTCGCGCCAGTCGGTCGCCCCGGGCGTGGCAAGGGAGGCGACGCGCAAGGCTTCCTCGACGCCGCTCATCGCCGCCGCCCAGGCCTGCTCGGTGCCGGCGTTCGCGCTGGCGGCGGTGTCCTCGGCCTTGAAGCGGAAGAGCAGGCTCACCACAAGCATGGAGAGCAGCATGATGATGACGAGGATGGCGACGAGGACGAAGGCGCGAGGAGCGCGGGCTTCAGCCCGCTTGCACGTCCGAGCGCTTCGGGTGTTCCTGTCCTCGTCGGGCGAATTGCGTCGAAGCGGCCTGAAGGCCGGGCTCCAAGGAGAGCGACGGTCGGGCGCATCAGATGTTGGCCTGAGTTTCACCGTGGGTTCGCGCGGGCGACGAGGTTGGTTTCCGCCGGCCTGGGCTGGCCGGCGGGGAGGAAGATGACACGGCGGAAGACTTCGCCGGGATACTCGCCGGGCGTGGCATCAGCCGACAGCGGTTCGAAGCCGAGGCTGACTTCCACGCCCGGTGGCGGCGCAGCGGCGCTCCAGTTCTCGCGCCACGCGGTGCCGTCCCAGAAACGGAAGCTCAGGAAACGGATGGCGTCGGTCAGCGGTTCGACGGCCGCAACGGCAGGGGCGTTGGTGTCGTCTGCGATGGTCGTCAGCGCGGGCGCGAGCGGGGATGCGATGAGGTTCACGGCCGGTTCCTCAATGCGCGTGAGGCCGTTGACGGAGACGTTCGTGCCTTCGCCGGAAAACGTGACGCGATAGCTGACGCGCATGAGGTCGGTTTCAATTGCGCCGGGCTGGAGCATCAGGCCGGTGGTGACGAAGCGGAGGGAATTCGAGTCGCCCGTGAAGCCGGTCTGGTTGTGCATGGGCGCGACACGGAGGTCGGCGGCAAGCCGGCTCATGACCTGGCGCACGGCGGCGAGCCGCTCGGACTCTTCGAGAAGCTGGCCACGCAGGAAGGTCGCCTGCTGGTGGAAGGCGAGCGCCACGACGAGGATCGCAATCGCAATGGTGATGGCGAGGACGACTTCGAGGAGCGTGAACGCCGCGCGTCCCGAAGCAGACGCGGTGAGGAGCCGCCGCCTTCCCGGCAGCGAGCCGCGAGCATCCTCACGTCGTCTCGTGCGAAGTTTGCGGCAGGCGAGGCGCATCGTTCAGAAGGCGGGGATTGCGCTGCGACCGGGATCGGGCCGGATGACCTGCGCGAGACGGAGGACCAGCGTGGATTCCTTGTGGCGGATGATGACCTCGACGCGCAGCAGGCCGCTGGCTTCGCCGGTTTCCGTTTCTGTCGCGGTGACGTTCAACTCGGCGGTCCACTGCTCGAACGGCGCGTCAAACGGCTGCTCGCCGGTCTCGGCGGTGGACCGGATGCCCAGTTGAATTTCCGCCAGCGCCGTCGCCGCGAGGTTCGCCGCGTGGGTGTTGAGGCGCTGCCGATCGAGGCTGTCCGCCGAGGCGTTCATGCCGCTGGTGACGATGGCGGCGGCGGTGACGAACAGGGCGAGGGCAAGGATGACTTCCAGGAGGACAGAACCGCCCGTCGACGACTGCAAGCCGCCCGCATCTCTTCCTGGCAGGGCGGGATTGAACCTCACTTTGGAGCCTCCGCAGCGGCCTCCGTGGCCGGGGCGGGAGGCTCGGGTTCAGCAGAGTTAACCTCGGCGACCACCTGCCGGCGGACGGTGCCAGTCAACCCCATCAGGCGGACCATGAAGCGTCGTGCATCTTCCACGTCACGCGATGCCAGCACCAGCGACGCCGAGTCGCCCGTGCCATCGGGGTAGAAGGATACCGCCGAGCAAGTGCTGCGCACGGCGTCCGCAGCCGGGGCCTCCGATGCGCCGGCCTCGGGTGCGGGAGCTGCGGACTCCACGGCTCCCTCCGCGGCTTGGGCGTCGGGTTCGATCTTTCGGATGGTGACGAGTTCGCTGATGTTCTGCACGTAGCTCTCAGCCCCGGGCAGATTCTGGAACACCCCGGGCGCTCCGACGGGGTCCGCCTCCCACGTCACGCGCACGGTGGTGCCGGGGGCCTCCGCCTCCAACGTGTCCGCGTTCTCCGCGCTCTCCGCCTCGGGAAAGTGGATGCGCACCTGTTTGCCCGTGCTCTCGGCATGAGCGCGGGCAAAGCGGAACAATGCCTCGACCTGTCCCGCACCCTCGTCCAGCCGAGCACCATTGGCAGCCGAGGAAAAATTGTAAACCACCGCGCCGAGGAGCAGCACCACCAGCACCACCGTCAGCATCAGCTCGATGAGCGTGAAGCCGTGCGGGGCAGGGTGGCGTGGGCGCAAAATCATGGGGCCTGTCGTCCGGTCAGTTTTCGGTGGTCGCGGCTTCGGCTCCGTGCTTGATGTCGTCGTCGGTGTCGGGCTGGCCGTCGGGACCGACGGAGAAGAGCTTGTAGGGCAGGGCGGACTTGTTCTCACCATCGCTCTCCGCAGTGAGTTCGTAGCGCAGCTTGTTGCCCCACGGGTCGTCGAGCACGGTGCCCGGCTTGATGTAGGGCCCCTGCCACTTCTCGCCCATGCGCTCGTTCTCAAACGTCGGCTTCTTCGTCAGCGCGTCGAGGCCGCCCTCCTGCTCGGCCGGATAGTGTCCGATGTTAAGCCGGTAGGTGTCCAGCGCGGTGGCGACCTGCGCGAGCATGAGCTTGGTCGTGTTCTTTTCCGCGCCCTTTTGCTGGGGGAGGACAAATACGACCATCGCGGCCGCGAGCATCAGGATGATAACGATGACGAGGAGGATTTCGATGAGCGTAAACCCAGCCGTGCCACGAGACGCTTGATGAGAGAAGGAAGTGTTTTTCAGCTTCATGATAGGCATAGTTGTGACCCCTGCGGCTCGCTGGTGATTCAAATAAATCCGGGAAATTTTCCCGGATGCCGCGCGATTGTGAATTGTCTCCGCCGCCTACTTCGTCCCGAGCGAGCTGGCCATCGTGAAGATGGGCAGCAGCAAACCAAGCGCGAGGAAGCCGATGCCCGCCGCGACCATGCACAGGATGAGCGGCTCGATGAGGCGCACGGACTGGTCCACCGAGCGGTTGGTGCGGCGCTCGACGGTGTCGGAGATTTGCACGAGCACCTTGTCCAGCTTGTTGGATTCCTCGGCCACGGCGATCATCGCCAGGATTTGGTCCGGGAAGAAATCGCCCTTGGCCAGCGGTTCGGAGAGGCGCTTGCCGTCGCGCACGGACTCGGCGCACTCGGCGATGCGCTCGGCCAGGATGGTCGATCCGGTGGCGTTCTGGGCGATCTTCAGCGCGGCGAGCAGCGGCACGCCGTTGGCGAGCATCGTGCCGAGGATGCGGCAGAATCTCGTGATGGCCAGCAGGCGCAGCGCGTTGCCGACCACGGGGATTTTCAACTGCCACGTCTCCAGCTTCCGCCGTGCGGCCTCGGTCTGGAGGTTCAGCCACAAAAAGAAGCCCGCGCCCGCGCCGCCAATCAGCAGCAGCCACCAGTAACCGCGCACCAGCCTGCTTGCGGCGAAAAGGATTTCCGTGGGCAGCGGCTTCTTCGCGGCGGCCAGCAGCGGCTCAAAGCGCGGCACGAAGAACACCAGCGCGCCCACCATCACCAGCGAACCGAGCATCGTGAGCAGTGCCGGATAAATCAGCGCGCCCATGACTTTGCTGCGCAGCTCCTCGTAGCGCTCGAGGAAGCCCGCGAGGTTCCTCAACACGTCTTCGAGGAACGCCGCTCGCTCGCCCGCCTGGATCATCGCGATGTGCAGCGTGGGGAAGACTTCCGGGTAGGGCCGCAGCGCGTCGGTGAGCGTCTTGCCCTCGGAGATGGACGCGCGGATTTCCTTGAGCAGCTCGCGCAGGCCGACGGCGGGCGTCGAGCGGATGAGCGAATCCAGCGCGCGGAGCAACGGCACGCCGGAGCCGAGCAGGTCCGCGAGCTGGCCGTAGAGGATTCCGAGATCGCTGGACCGCACCTTCCGCTTCGCGGGCTTGCCGCCGTCCGCCGTCGCGCCGCCCTGCACAGTGACGGGGAAGAGCCGTTTGTCCTCCAAGGCCCGCATCACCGCCGCCTCGCTCTCGGCCTCCAGCGCACCGGAGACGCGCTCCCCGGCTTCGGTCATCGCGGTGTAGGTAAACTGGGTCATTTGGTTTTAGCCACAGATGGACACAGATGG
>JBAYGL010000443.1:0-4637 GCA_041666725.1 Limisphaerales bacterium | reverse complement strand
TGGCCCGCGCGGAGATCGCGCACGAGGACGCGCTTTTCACGGCCCTAAAGTCGGGACGACTTGCCGGTGCGGCGCTGGATGTTTGGTATCGGTATCCGGGCAGTGGAGAGGAACGGATGCTGCCTGCGAACGCGCCGTTTCACGAGCTGCCGAATGTGATCATGACCCCGCATCTCTCCGCGTGGACGCACGCCATGATCGAGCGCCGCTGGAGCAAGATGGCGGCAAACCTCGACGCTCTCGCGGAAGGCCGACCGCTTCACAACATCGTGGCGCAGGCGTGAACGAACCAAGCCATCACCAAGCATGAAAATCACCCGTGCCACCACCTATTCTGTCGAAGGCATCAAATACAACTGGACGCTGCTGAAGCTCGAAACCGACGCAGGCATTCACGGCTGGGGCGAGGCCACGAACTGGCCTGGATCTCCGCTCGTGGAGGCCGCGTGTCGTCATGTCGGCGGCTTTGTGATCGGCAAGGATGCCCGGCAGATCGACTTCATCTGGACGAAGATTTACCGCGACATGAACTGGCTCGGCCAGGCGGGGCCGTTGCTCTCGGCCATCAGCGCAGTGGACATCGCCCTCTGGGACATCAAGGGCAAGGCGCTCGGCGTGCCTGTCTATGAGCTGCTCGGCGGCGCGTATCGGAAAAAGATTCAGCTCTACGCGAACTACTGGTTCATCGAGGGTGGTCACACGCCGGAGGATTATGCGCGGCAGGCACACGAGACGGTGGCGGAGGGCTTCACAGCGCTGAAATTCGATCCCTTCGCACACGTGAGCTACTGGTATGGCGATGATTTGAGCGCGAACGGGTCCCTGACGGAAACACAGAAACAGCGCGCGCTCGACGTGGTGCGCTCGGTGGCTGATGCCGTCGGGCCGGATGTCGCCATCGCCATCGAGACGCATGCGTTTCTCAACGGGCCGACCGCCGTGGAGATGGCGCACCGGCTGGCGGCGCTGAAGTTCAACTGCATGTGGTATGAAGAACCATGCCTGCCGGAGTTTCCGCACAGCATCGCTGACATTCGCAAACGCATCACGCTGCCGGTATGCGTGGGTGAGCGTCTGCACAGCCGGTTCATGCTGCGCACGGTGCTGGAGTTGCAGGCCGCGGACATCGTGATGCCCGACATCACGCGCTGCGGCGGCATCAGTGAGATGCGCAAGATGGCCAACCTTGCTGAGACCTACAATGTGCCCGTTGCACCGCACAATCCGAACGGACCGATCTCCACCATCGCCTCGGCTCACACGATGGCCACCATACCGAATTTCTTCCGCCAGGAGTTCATGCTCAAGGACGTGCCGTGGCGCGACGCGTGCCTCTCGCATCCGCTGCCCATCGTGAACGGCCACTTCGAGCTGCCGGACAGGCCGGGGCTTGGATTCGATGTGAACGAGGACGTGCTGCGGGCGCATCCAGGATTCCAGCAGCAGCCGGAGGGACGCAGCTACTACGTATGAACCAGAAAATCAAAAAACTGTGGCGCAATGACGACGAGTTGTTCGCGCTGGCGCGGCGCGAGTTGTTTACCGCCGTGGTGGGTGACGTCATGGATCAGTTCGGCTTCCAGCGGCAGTTTCTGCCGGCGGAAATCCAGCCGTTGCGGGAGGACATGGTGTTGATCGGACGTGCCATGCCTGTGCTGCAGGCTGACGTTTGCTCGGTCGCCGAAGGCAGGAACACGGCGCTGCATGAGCCGTTCGGCCTGATGCTGGCGGCGCTTGATGATTTGAAGATGAACGAGGTGTATCTCTGCGCCGGTGCCACGCCTCCGTATGCGCTGTGGGGTGAGTTGATGAGCCTGCGGGCGCAGAAGCTCGGTGCGGTTGGCGCGGTGATGAATGGTTATTCCCGTGACACGCGCGGCATCATCGAACTCGGGTTCCCGGTCTTCTCTCGAGGGCGCTACGCGCAGGATCAGGCTCCGCGCGGCAAGGTGGTCGATTTCCGGGCACCGGTGCAGATCGGCGCGGTGCGAGTGGAGCCGGGCGACATCGTCTTCGGCGATCTCGACGGTGTCTGCACCGTGCCGCGACAAGCCGAGCGCGAAGTCTTCACGAAGGCGCTGGAAAAGGCACGCGGCGAGAAGCGGGTGCGGCGCGCCTTGGAGGAGGGCATGGGAGCGCGCGATGCCTTCCGGCGCTTCAGCATCATGTGAGATGCGGACAACTATTTGAAGAGTGCAACACCACGAACCTGCAAAACCAAACGCCATGAGATCCGCACTTCGCCAGTTTTCCATCACGAGCTTTACATTTCTCATGATCGCCGTGACCTGCGGCGTGATGTTGGTTGGAGGCGCAACGCTCCACGCGCAGTCAGAGGCCAAGTCCGGGGCAAAGAAGGCGGCCAGACCGGCCTCGACGCCAATCGTCGACACTCGCAACATCGACACGGGCCTGAGCATCCCCAGCGAAGGCTACGCCGACCAGCCTTACATCGTAACAACGCGCGACGGCGCGTGGCTTTGCGTGATGACCACCGGCGTGGGCGTCGAGGGTGCCGGTGGCCAGCACGTCGTCTCGATGCGCAGCACCGACCAGGGGCGGACGTGGGAGAAGATCGTGTCAATCGAACCACCTGACGGGCCGGAGGCGAGTTACGCCGTGCTGTTAAAAGTGCCCTACGGCCGGATCTACGCGTTCTACAACCACAACACCGACCGCGTGACTGAAGTGAAACGCGAGGACAAGGGGGTTTACAAACGGGTGGACTCGCTCGGCCACTACGTCTTCAAATACAGTGACGACCACGGCCGCTCGTGGTCGGCGAAACGCTACGACGTGCCGCTGCGCGAGTTCGAGTGCGACCGCAACAACGTCTATGGCGGCAGGCTGCGCTTCTTCTGGAATGTCGGACGCCCGCTCATCCTCGGCGACGCCGCGATCATGGTTGTGCACAAGGTCGGCGCGATGGGCGCAGGCTTCTTCGCGCAATCGGAGGGCGCGTTCTTCAAGAGCAAAACCATCCTCACCGAGCGCGATCCGGAGAAGATCACGTTCGAGACGCTGCCCGATGGTGACATCGGCCTGCGCACGCCAGCCGGCGGCGGCCGCGTCGCGGAGGAGCAGAGCATCGTCAAGCTCAGCGACGGCTCGCTCTACTGCGTCTATCGCACCGTGGATGGCTGGCCCGGTTGCGCCTACAGCCGCGATGGCGGCCACACGTGGACCCAGCCCGCCTACGCGAGCTACACGCCCGGCGGCCGGCGCATCAAACATCCGCGCGCGGCCAACTTCGCGTGGAACTGCTCCAACGGGAAGTTCCTCTACTGGTTCCACAACCACGGCGGGCCGTTCATCGGCAAGATGCTTGGCGATTGGGGCAAAGGCGGCGGAAGTCCTTACGACGACCGCAATCCGGCGTGGATCGTCGCCGGTGTCGAGCGCGACGGCCCCGGCGGCAAAGTCATCCACTGGTCGCAGCCCGAGATTCTGCTCTACGACGATGACCCGTATATCCGCATGAGCTATCCCGACCTCGTCGAGGACGGCGGCAAGTTCTACGTCACCGAGACGCAAAAGAACGCGGCGCGTCTGCACGAGATCGCGGGGCCATTCGTCGATGGTTTGTTCAATCAGTGGAACAACAGCAGCATCGCGAGGGACGGACTTCTGCTCGACCTGCCCGCAGGCAAACCGATGCCGTCAAAGATCGCGATGCCAAAGCTCCCCAACCTCAACCTCCGCGACACCAAACGCGCCGACTACGGTGCCAAAGATGCGCGCACCGGTTTCAGCATCGACATCTGGCTGCAGCTTGAGTCGCTCAATGCCGGTCAAGTGCTGCTCGACAGCCGCGACGCGAGCGGCAAAGGCATCGCGCTCACCACGACTGACGCCGGCACGCTGCGCATCACGCTCAACGACGGACGCCAGGATGACTCCTGGGACAGTGACAAGGGCACGGTGCTCCCAGGCAAACCGCAGCATGTCGTGATCACCGTCGACGGAGGGCCGAAGATCATCACCTTCGTCGTCAACGGCGTGGTCTGCGATGGCGGCGATGAACGGCAGTTCGGCTGGGGTCGCTACAGTTCGACGCTCCGCACGCCAGACGGTTCTGCCGAGATGCAGATCAGTGCCATCGTGAAATCACTGCGCGTGTATGACCGCGCGTTGCGCACAAGCGAAGCAGTGGGGGCCTTCAAGGCAGGAATGACGAATGTCAAATGACGAGCAACAACAGCCCGGGCACTCTCCGAGACCGGACCCGTCCGCACTACGGCATCCCCCGCCCATGAACTCCCCCGCTCCCACTCGTGTTCGCTACCGCGTTGTCGGCTTCGCGCTCGCACTTGCGATGGTGACGTATCTCGACCGCGCGTGCATCGCCACGCTCGCACCAGAGATCATGCGCGATCTCAGTCTGGACAAGGACCACATGAGCTTGATCTACAGCGCCTTCGCCCTGGCTTACGCGGCGTTTGAGATTCCGACCGCATGGTGGGCGGATCGCAGCGGCACGCGGCGTGTCCTCGCTCGCATCGTGTTCTGGTGGTCCGGTTTCACCATGCTCACGGCGGCGGCATGGAACTTCATGTCGCTCATCACCATCCGCTTTCTCTTTGGCGCGGGCGAGGCGGGAGCATGGCCGGGCGTGGCCCGCACATTCTCGCGGTGGA
>JBAYGL010000442.1:0-4648 GCA_041666725.1 Limisphaerales bacterium | reverse complement strand
TCGGGTTTGCCGGGGACGATGGCGGCCCCGCTGGTGCCGCCTTTGAGCAGGCCGTCCTTGCTGTCCACGTAGAGGCCGGCCTTGAGCTTCTCGGCCTTGGCCGAGTGACAGCTGTAGCAGTGCTCGGCCAGCACCGGTCGGATTTTTCTCTCGAAAAACTGGAGTTGGTCGGGATCGAGTTTCGACGGGGCGGCCAGCGCGGTGGTGGCAAGGGAGGCGAGAGCGGCACTCAGCAGGAGTTGTTGCGGCTTCATAATTTCACGAAGTTGGACGAATGCGCGGGACAGAAAAGATACCGTCAGCAGGGTGATAACGCCGGTGCGACACGCGATGATGCCTGGGCCACGCATATGTTTGCCCTGATCTGGGGAAGATCCGCACAGCCACGAATCACTTCGGCGCACACTCAGGATTGAAGAAGGCCCTTCACCACGCCGCCGTAAACATCCGTCAGACGGAAGTCGCGGCCGTTGTAGCGGTAGGTGAACTTCTCGTGGTCGAACCCGAGCGCGTGCAACAGCGTGGCGTGCAGGTCGTGGATGTGAACCTTGTTCTCGACGGCGTTGAATCCGAACTCATCCGTCGCGCCGTAAACTTGACCGCCCTTGCTTCCCCCGCCGGCCAACCAGGCGCAGAAGCCCTTGTGGTGATGGTCACGGCCGGGTTCGCCGCGCTGGCCACGGTCATGGCGCGGAGTGCGCCCAAATTCTCCGCCCCAGACAACGAGCGTGTCTTCGAGCATGCCGCGTTGCTTGAGATCTTTCAGCAGGGCTCCGATGGCCTGATCACATTCAACGGCCTTTTTGCGCAGGTTGCTGCCGACGGCCGTATGGTGGTCCCAGCCGTTGTGCCAGGTCTGAACAAAGCGCACGCCCTTCTCCACAAGGCGGCGTGCAACCAGAAGCTGCCGGCCCTGGGCCGTGTCACCGTAGAGATCGCGCATGGCCTTGGGCTCGCGCGAAACGTCGAAGGCATCCGTGGCCTCGGTCTGCATCTGATACGCCAGTTCGAAGGACTGGATGCGGGATTCCAGCAGTGCTTCCTGGCCCAGCTTTTCCTGGTGCAGCTCGTTGAAGGACTTGACCAGGTCGAGCTGCTCGCGCTGGCGGGCGAGGCTGAGATGCTGGCCCTTGATGTTCTCGATGATCTTCTCGACCGAGGCCGTGGGATTGCTGACCAGCGTGCCCTGATACGCGCCGGGCAGAAACGCCGACCGCCAGTTGGCCGCCCCGCCAAGACCGCCGCCCAACGCGATGAAACCGGGAAGATTCTGGTTCTCCGTGCCGAGTCCGTAGGTCACCCACGAACCCATCGAGGGCTTCACAAGCCGGCCTGAGCCGGTGTTCATCATCAAGGTGGCGAAATCATGCGCGGGGATGTCCGTGGTCATCGAGCGGATGACGCAGATGTCGTCAATCATTTCGCCGATGTGCGGCCAGATCTCGGCGACCTCGACGCCCGACTTGCCCTGTTTCTCGAATTTGAACTGCGTCGGCAACGGCACGCCGCCGATGTCCTCCAGCTTTTCATCACCGTGTTTGGCAAGTGCGGGCTTGGGATCCCAGGTGTCAACGTGCGAGGGGCCTCCCTGCGCAAAGATGTGAATGACCCGCTTGGCGCGGCCTGTGAAATGCGGCTGCTTCGGCGAAAGGGGATTCAACGAGGCGCCTGCACGGGCCTGGCCGCCGAGTTCGGGACCCATGAGCCAGGCCAGGCTGAGAGCCCCCATGCCCATGCCGAATCTGTTCAGGAACTGCCGGCGGGTGCCGAAGAGGTCTTCGATTTGCGGCTGATGCTGCTTTGGATCCATAAGCGCGTTCGGTTTGCGGTCGTGCCTGTGTCTGCGGTGTATTAACATCAACGCTCAACTCCGCGATTCTATTCAGAATTGCCTGCGGTTGCGTCGGTCGGGAGGACGAACCCGGGAACTGAAAGGTTACGAGGCTGAGAAAATGATTTTCAAAAGCAACCGGGGGAATGTATCTCTGGCGCGTCGGCAGCCAGTTTAGCTCAGTGGTAGAGCAACGGTTTTGTAAACCGTCGGTCGTCGGTTCAAATCCGACAACTGGCTCCAGTTGCAAGCCAAGGACTTGCGATCCCCCCGGCCCTTCATGGCAGGGCGTTCACGCCGTGCCATCCAAGCAATCAATCCGTTGTGACCTCATACCAGAGCGTCTTGAACTGCGGGCCGATCTCGAAGGTGATTTTGCCGGCGGTCAGCCTGGCGGGGACTTCACCGGAGCGGGCACCGCTCGCGTCGAGCACGTAAACCTTGGCGGCCTTGGACTTGGTGGCGAGCGTCACCTTGGCGGCGATGCCCTCACAGATCGTCGGTGCACCGCCCCATTTGGTGCTGACGCTGGTGTGGTCGCTGTTCCAACCCATGCCGGTGTTTTCGACGTTTCCGACGGCCACCAGCAGCAGGCGCTTGGAGGCAGCCACAGGTTTGCCGTCAGCGGTGTTGAGCGTCAGCACGGCAAAGTTGTGCTGATTGGATTTCACCTCGAACTCCGCGCCTTCAAGCTTCGTGACTTTGCCGGTGCAGCGGCCGACGACCGCTTTTGCGGCGGGCGCATCCACGGTGTAGATGGCGTCGTCGGCATCCCACGCAACCTGGGAGCCGCCAGTCTTTGTCTTGTCCGCTTCGACTTCGCCACCACGTGCGAAATGCACGCTGATGCGATGGGTGATGCAGTCACGCGGCTCGACTCCGGCCTTCTTCCACGCCTCGATGATCGAGACGTTGTCGGAAGTCAGCTTTTCGACCTGGCCGGCGGGGATGCTCAGGCTCGCCGTGCCCCGGGCGGGTTCGACATCGCCACGACGAAACAGCATCGCGGCGGCGGGCAGGAAGGCCAGTTTTCCGGGATGCTGCTGCAGGGAAAAATAGCCGTTGATCTTGCCGCTGTTTGCGTCGGTCCCGCCCCAGTCGAATTGGAACAAACCGTCCCAGTCCTGCACGGCGGCGAAGCTGGCGATGACCGGATACATCTCAGCCGAATAGTGGCTGGGCGCAGGATGGTCATACTCGCTGACGGTGAACGTCTTGCCGGCGACGCGATAGGCAGCCAGGCGCAGGAGATTGCCCGTGTCTTTGGCGGCGGTCATCGGCGAGTTCTGGATGCGCCAGTTGTTGCCATCCCAGGGCCGGCCGGGGAAATGCGGATGCTGCCAGTAGGCATGCATGTCCACGAAGTCGTTGAACGATTCGCGATAGGTTCCGGCAATGCCGCCATAGCTGGCCTGTGTGTCTATGATGCTGGCGCGAACCCCCAGTTCCTTCTTGAGAAACGTGCGCATCCCGTCCGTGTAGGCCCGCTCTGTTTCGGCAAGAAACCGCGTCCAATCCAGACCGCGTGCCGTGCCGACGCCGCGCTCGCCGCTGGCAACAGAACCGCCATCAAGGGATTCGCCGGTCTTTAGCCCGAGCGTGCCGCCTGGCTTTAACGTCAGATTCCTGACTTGGAAGTCGCCAACGGGACCGGCACCCAGGATGAAGTCAAATCGCACCGAGCCCGGCTCCACCCGTGTGGCCCGGAAGGTGTAGCTGAACGTCTTCCACTGCGAGGTCAGTTCGGCGCTCTCGTTGAGGCCGCAATTGTGCCAGTCGGCCTTCTGGAGCCGGGTGCTCAGAGGCAGGGTGCGCGGCGTGTCGGACCGGGCGCTGAATTCCAGCGTGTAAAGCTTGCCCTCGCCCAGCGTCAGGCCGGTCCAGTGAAGCTGGGAGTGCCAGCTCATCGCCGGCAATTTCTTGAGGCTGATGCGGATTTCGCCGGAGCTGTCAGTGGCAACATGGAAATCCTCACCGCCCTGGGTGGAGGGTTTGGCCGGCAGGAGATTGTCGCCGAGCGGCGACGAGCCGCCCCAGGCGTCGACGAGTTTCGCTGCGGAGCCGTAACGCGCCTTGAGCCAGGCGTTCCATTTCTTCAGCACATCGTTCCGGTAGTAGTCGGGCAGCGCGGCCACCTTGAGCTGAAGGAGCGTGTTCTCGTTGTTGATCTCCACGATCGCGACACATCGCTCCTCCGCGTAGGGGGCCTTCGTGTAAGGGTTGACGTGAGTGAGCAGAGCGCGTGCATAGTCGCGCTGCATCCGGATCATCTGCTCGTTGATCTTGTCCACGCCCTTGCCGTAATGGGGCATCTGCTCCCGCCGTTCGCGCTCGGTGAGGCCGTCAGGGAAATCCTCCCCCTCCCAGTAGTTGCGGGAGATGTGGAGGTTGATGTTGGCGTAGATGCCGTGGCGCTTGAGGGCTGCGATGAAGTAGTCGAGCCGGTCGAGCTGGTCGGGGTCGAATTCGTTCTTTTTCGGAGCGCCAGCCTTCCAGATGCCGCGCGGGGCTGGCTGGTTGTCAATGTGGTGAAACCGGATGCAGTTGATGCCAAGGCTGGCCAGGCGAGCGGCGAGCTTGTCGGCGGTGTCATGGTCTGGAAAACAGCTGCCGAAGGTGAAGTTGGTGGCAAGGAACTTGAGGCGTTTGCCGCGCTCATCGACGAAGCGGCCGTCGCGGGCATGGATGAAACCGTTCTTGCCGGCGGGCGCGTCATTGAGCCACGCGACGTCCACAATGGAGCCCTTCTGCGGCACGTCGAGACCGGGGATCACGAACGGGAACATTTCCCCGGCGCGTGAGCCGGTGACACCGGCG
>JBAYGL010000441.1:0-4655 GCA_041666725.1 Limisphaerales bacterium | reverse complement strand
GGCTTCGACAGCCACGCCAACCAGGCCGCCAACCACGGGGTGTTGCTCCGCGAGCTGACGGAATCCGTTGCAGCCTTCATCGCCGACCTGCGGCGGGACAAACTGCACGACCGGGTCCTGCTGATGACCTTCTCCGAGTTCGGCCGCACGGTCGCCGAGAATGGCCGGCACGGCACCGACCACGGGGCCGCCGCGCCGGTGTTCCTGGCGGGGGGGCGGCTCAAGGGCGGTCTCGTCGGTTCGCATCCGAGCCTGCGCGACCTGGATGGAGGCGGGCTGAAATTCCGCACCGATTTCCGCGAGGTTTACGCCACTGTTCTTGATCGCTGGCTCGGCTTCGACAGCCAGGCCGTCCTGGGCGGGCGGTTTCAACCGCTGGATGTGCTCGCGGTGTGATGCCTCATGGCAGCGCGGCTGCATGGCGTGGAAAGCGGCGGATTGCGAAGCGCGGACATGTTCGAAGTCATGGTTTGTCAGGACGAGCGGACGGTTTTTGAAATCAACAACTCATCAAAACATGCAAAACCAAAGAAGCATCAGAAGCGGGAGGAAATCGTGAGCGCGATGGCAGTGGAGGCGGAAAACGTTCACAAGAGCTACCTCATGGGCGCCACGGCCGTCGGGGCGTTGCGGGGCGTGGACCTGACGGTTCAGGCCGGCGAGTTCGTCGCGCTGATGGGGCCGTCGGGCTGCGGCAAGACCACGCTGCTCAACCTGATCGGGGCCATTGACCTGCCCTCTCGAGGCGGCATCCGCGTGGATGGCGTTGACCTGCTGCGCTTGTCCGAGAACCAGCTTGCGGACCTGCGCCGCGACCGCATCGGCATGGTGTTTCAGTTCTACAATCTCATTCCGACGCTGACGGCCTGTGAGAACGTGGAAATCCCGATGCAGTTCAAGGGCGTCGCCCACAGTCCGCGACGATCCCGCGCGCTTTCGCTGCTCGACCGGGTGGGGCTGAAGGACCGGGCGGACCACAAGCCGTCCGAACTGTCCGGAGGCGAGCAGCAGCGTGTCTCGATCGCCCGATCCCTCGCCAACGAGCCAGCCTTGATCCTGCTCGACGAACCGACCGGCGACCTCGACAGCGCCACCGGGACGGAGATCATCAGGCTGCTGCGCGACCTGAACCAGCAGGAGAAAGTCACCCTCGTCATCGCCACGCACGATCCATCCATCGCAGCGCAGAGTTCCCGCGTGATCCGGTTGCGCGACGGCAGGATTGAGTCTGACACGCGCACCCCATGATCGCCTCGCTTCGATATGTCGTGCGAAACCTGGGCCGGCGGCGCACGCGGACGATCCTGGGCAGCGCGGGCATCTTCCTGACCATCGCCCTGCTGACGGCGATCCAGATCGGGCTGGACTCTGTTTCAACCTCCTACACGGATCTGGTAGCCCTGCAGGCCGGCAAGGCCGACCTGATCATCAGCACCGAAGGCGGCTCGCTGCTGCACCCGGAGCCGTTCGTGCCATCGGAGGTCACGAAGAAGCTCACCCCAAATTCTCACCTGCGCGGGCTGGCGCCCCGGTTGATGGGCGTGACGCGCGTTCGGGGCAAGGATGGCGAGCATCATGCCTTCCTGATCGGCATCAACCCGGAGTTGGAAAAGCAACTGGACATTTCGGGGCTTTCTCCTGAACCGAACCTTTCGGACAAAACCTGCGCCATCTCACAGTCCCTCGCGCGCAAGCTGTCGGCGGGCAAGGGGGCGGATGTGGTCGTCAGTTCCGACGCCATGGGCGGCGAGCGGGGGTGGCGCGTGGGAACCGTCATTGAGCGGCAGCTCATCCTCCCGCAGGAGGTGCGCGATTTCGTGGTGGTCAACGAGGCGAGTGCGCGCGCCTTGCTGGGCGAACCGGAGCGCGTGCATTTCCTGGCCGGGGCCTTCCACAATCCTGCCTCCTATTACGATGCGCGTGATCTGCACACCAGCGTGCTGCGGCTGAAGAACGCGGGCGAGGCGCTGGCCGCCGATCTGGGCATGGATTACGCGGTGCGCCTGCCCAAGGCCGCGGCGATTGCGGCCTTCGAGAATGTCACATCGCCCGTGCGAGCCATCTTCGGAGTCTTCGCCCTGCTCGTCCTGTCGGTCACGGGGCTGTTGATCTATTCGATCATCTCCGTCGCCGTGGAGGAACGGATTCGCGAGTATGCCATCCTGCGCACCTTGGGCGCAAAGCAGAGAAACATATTCGCGCTGGTCCTGGGCGAGTCGTTGTTCCTGTGCCTGATTGGAGTGATTCCCGGCGTGGCCGCCGGAGTGGTGGTGGCCCAGTGCATCGTCAAGGTGGTGGAGTTGAGCATGCGCGCCCAGGGCGGCGTGATCACGCTGGCGGTATCGCCGGCGACGCTGTGGCTGACCGTCGCCGCCGGCGCGGCGCTCTCCATCGGCAGCGCCCTCATCCCTGCCCTGCAAGCCGTGCGCTGGCGCATCGTGGACGCCCTGGACCCGCTGCGGCGCGGCCAGATCGAGATTCCCCGGCGCGCGGAAGGCGGCACCAACCGGCCGCTGCTGCTCGCCGGCCTGGCTCTCTCCACTCTCTCCGTCGTCGTGTTCTTCATCCTGCCGACGGCGTTCCTCTCGGGAAACCCCTCGCTCATGGGAACGGTCGTGCTCTGCCTGCTGCTCACGATTCTGCTGGGCTTCAGCCTGGTTGCCGTCGGAGTGCTGCCGTTCATCGAACGCATTGTCATGGCCGGCACCGGTTGGGCGTTCGGCCCTTCGGCGGAGCTGGCGCGCAGAAACCTCACCCGGCATCGGCGACGGAACACCACCACCGCCATCATGTTCATCCTGTCGGTTTCCATGGTGATCTTCATCGCGAGTCTCGTGGTCCTGTTCAGCCGCACTTCGATGACCATGGTGGAACATTTCAATGGCGCCGACTTCCGGTTGCAGTCCGACGCGGCCCGGTCGGACAACCTGAAGAATGAGCTGGCCCGCATCAACGGTGTCGAGGCGGTTGCCGAGGCGAGATGGCTGCGCAGCCGCACCCCCGGTGGCATCGCCTACGACGTGGTCATCAGCGACCTGGTTGGAATGAAGCATCTCTGGGCCGTGCCCTATGGCGTGGACGCTGACTTCCAGAAGGCCCTTTATTCGCAGGGCATTCAATACGAACAGGGCGGCCCCGAGGCGCTCGCCAAACTGGCCGCCTACCGCCCGCCTCAGAACCAGGCGGGCGGCGACAAAGAAGCCGTGCCGCCCATGGTCCTCAGCTTGTCGGCCGCGCGGTTTCTTGATGTGCAGGTGGGCGACCAGGTCCAGCTTTCGTTCCGGCTGGGGGCGACCCGCCGTGACGGACGGTTCCGGGTGGAGGCGGTCTGCGGCGCGATGCCCGGATTCAACAACTTCCGGTCCCGCGTGGCCGGCGCCGTGGGGTCGGGCCTCCTGATACCGATGGAAAGTTTCATCACCATGACCCGCGAGGCACCGCCCGAGGCCTTGCTGGCGCTTTACTATGTGAAGGCCCGGCCCGATGAGGAAACGCAAAAGGAAGTGGCCCGCCGGATGCGCTCGGATTTCGACGTGCGCTATCAATTCGGCGTGAAGTCGGCCTGGGAACAAAAGCGCTCGGCGCAGATTCTTTACTGGGTCACGCAGGTGTTGTTCGGACTGCTGCTGACCGTCGCGATCGTGATCTCGGTGTTCGCCCTGATCGCGTCCATGGCCAATGCCGCCATCGAACGGCGCTGGGAGATCGGCATGCTCAAGGCGCTGGGATTGCGGCGAAGCCAGTTGTTCCAGATGTTTCTTGGCGAGACCGTCGTCCTGACCCTGTCGGCCGGGATTGCCGGCGGGGTGATCGGTTTCTCGCTGGCCTACCTGTTTGCGGTCGAGGCCGGAGTTTTGATGGAGGTGCCGGTGGCTTTCACCATGCCGTATCTCACCTTTTTCGCGACGCTGGCGATCAGCGTGGCCGCCGGAGCCGTGGCCGCACACCTGCCCACCCGCCGCCTGCTCGGCAAGCCGGCGGCAGAAATCCTGAGGATGGAGATTTGACTCGAAGCCAACGCCGCCTGCTCACCGTTCTTCGGCTCTGACGGCAGCCTTCCTGCCGGCCGAATTGTTGTCCCGCGAACTCGCGCGCAGCAGAGGTTGTCCGTCAGCGGAGAACCGGATGTGTGCGATGAAAGGCAAAGGATGGTTGGGACCCCGACGACGGAAATGTAGGCTGTTGCCGGTGAGCCCGACACAAAAGCAATCCTCACCCAGCCGTGCAGCCTCCAGAAGCGGATTCCTGTCAGTTGCCGGTCGGTAATTGTTCCCAGCCCATGAAAACACACCTTCTGCTCCTCATCGCGTTCGCGTCCCTGGCCGCCGCCGCCCCCGCGCCGCCAACGCCGCGGTGGCTCCACGACACCACGCGCGTCGCCTACACCGACCTGTCGAACATCTCGCGCTCGGGCGACTGGCCTGAGAAACTCATCGAGGACTGCGGCAAGGCTGGCGTGCAGTTGTTCTTCTCGAGGGCACACAGCGGCGAGGGATGGAACGAACTCGGCTGGAAGAGCGCGTTCGGCAAGCCTGATCCGAGGATGGGCGACCGCGACGGCACGCGCGAAGTCACGGAGCTGTGCCACAAGCACGGCATCCGCTACATCCCCTACTACTGGGCGCAACGCGAGCCCGTCGCGCTCGCCGAGGCGC
>JBAYGL010000440.1:0-4657 GCA_041666725.1 Limisphaerales bacterium | reverse complement strand
ATTTTAATGCGTGGGCGTTCCGTCACTCCCGGCGCGTGGACTTCATGGGCGTGCCCATTTCTGTTGCGCCGCCCGAGTGCGTCATCGTCCGCAAGCTGGAATATTTCCGCGAAGGCGGTTCGGAGAAACATCTGCGCGACATCCGGGCCATCCTGAATGTGTCTGGCGATCTGCTGGACCGAAGCGCATTGAATGACTGGATCACCCGGCGCGGGGTCGAGGCGGAGTGGCGGAAGGTCACTCCCTGAACTGATTCTTCACATGGACTGCTCCCGCGCCCGCACCAAGGACCCCGGCGAATGGCTCCAGACCTGCCCGGACTTTTCGCAGCCGCTGGCGGAGCGGGTGGTCGAGTGGCTGCTCACCTGGGAGCCGGACTTGGCCGAGTCCATCAAGTGGAACATGCTCTGTTTCTCCGGGCGCAAGCTGGTGTGCGGCCTGAGCGCGTGCCAGAAGCATCTTGGCGTCACGTTTTTCCGCGGCACGGAGCTGCCCGACCCGGCGAAGCTCTTCAGCCCCGGCGGCGAACGGAACACAAACATCCTCTCGATCCGCATCACGACGCTCGACGGCCTGGATCGCGACGCCCTGCGCAACCTCCTCCACGCCGCCGTGGCGCTCGACGCCGACCCAACCATCCCGCCCGCGCCCAAGGTGAAACGGAAGCCGTGGCCCGTGCCCGTGTTCTTCAAGCAAGCCCTGGCCGAGAAGCAAAATCGTGCCGCCGCCGAGGGTTTTAAGAAACTCTCGCCCACCTGCCAGCGGGAATATCTCGTCTGGCTCACGATGGCGAAGCTGCCGGAGACGCGCGACCGTCGCCTCGCCGAAACGCTGGCCGCGCTGAAGGCCGGTCGGAAATGGGCGAAGCGGAAACTCGCCACGGCACCCCCGCATGGCACACCTTCCCGCGTGATCACACTTCGCCGATGAACCGCCCGTCCTCCTCCGTGGTGGAGCCGCCGGTGGCCGTGCACTTTCACCCGAGCCAGTTTCCCGAAGCCATCGAGGTGGCGTTTTGCGAGTCGCTGCGGAGCCGCCGGATGAACCACAAGTTCCACTACGACACTCCGAAGCAGGCGCTGCGCTGGCTGCGTGTGCATGAGGCCTTCTCGCCGGCGCGGCAGGATGTTTCGTGCCAGACAGCCTATGAGCAGGCGGCGCGTGCGGCGGCGGCGCTCGGCGGCGATGCCGCGGTGGAGGTTGTGAGCCTTGGCTGCGGCGGCGGGCAGAAGGAGCTGGAACTCCTCCGCGCCCTGCGGACTGCGCACCCTTCCCGGCCGGTGAGCTACGTGCCCACGGATGTGAGCCCGAGCCTCACGCTCGTCGCCCGGACGGCGGCGCTGGATGCCGGGCTGGTCGCCGCCGGAGATTGCGCACTGCTGGTGCTCGACCTCGCACAGGCCGGGGACTGGCGGCAGGCGCTGGCCACCGTGCTGCGTCCGGGCGTCCGGCGTGTGGTCACCTTCTTTGGCATGATGCCGAACTTCACCCCGGGGCAGGTGTTGCCGCGTCTGGCCGGCCTGCTGAATCCTGGCGATGTGCTGCTGGTGAGCGCCAATCTTGCTCCCGGCGCAGACTACGCTTCGGGCGTGCGCCAGGTGCTCCGGCTCTACGACAATGCGTTGACGGACGAGTGGTTGTTTTCGGTGCTGGCCGATCTCGGGGTGACGCGGGACGACGGGCGGATGGAGTTCCGCGTGGCCCCCTGTCCGGAGGGCTCGGGACTGCTGCGCATCGAAGCGGATTTTGCTTTTGGCCGAAGCTGCACGGTGAGCTACGCCGGACGGGAATGGCGCTTTGCCAAAGGCGAGCAGTTCGGGCTGTTCTACTCGTATCGCCACACTCCTGCCGGGGTGAAGGCGCTCTTTGCCGGACATGGGCTGGCGCTTCGCGCACAATGGCTCAACACGGCCGGGGATGAAGGGGTTTTTCTCCTCCAGTGCAACCCTGTCCCCGCTCCATGACGCGCACGCTTTACGAACGGCTGGGAGGACACGAGGGCATCCTGAAGCTCATCCGGACGTTCTATGTGGACGTGCGGCAGCACGCGCGGCTCGGCCCGGTCTTCAACGCGCACATTCCGGACTGGCCCGCGCACCTGGACAAGATCGCGGACTTTTGGGCGCTGCAAACGGGTGGAACAAGCCGGTATCGCGGCGGATTTGCCGGCGCCCATCTGCCGCTCGGTTTGCGTGCGGAACATTTTCAAGACTGGCTTGGACTGTGGGAGCTGAACAATGGCCGCCATCTCGCTGCGCGCGAGGCGGAGGAGATGAACGCCCTGGCGCATGAGCTGGGCCGCCGCCTGCTGGCCGTGACAGAAAACCGTTCGTCACTGGGCGTGCAGTCCCCGACATCGGCGAGCCGCTCCTGACCACCGCCCCGCAGGCCAGTGGTTGAGTCGCCTCAACGGACGGGCACCAGGGGGGATCGCCAGATTCCTCATTGCGGAGGAAAAGCGTGACTGTCAAAACCCGGCCAAACGCCAACAAGGGATGGTTGGGGTCCAGCCGGTGAAGGCGTAGGCTTGGCGGCGTGAACCCGACGCAGAAGCAGTTCTCCATGAACCCCGGAGCTGTCAGAAGGCGCATTCCCACGGGCTCCGGGCCGCTCATGGAAACCATCGGGATGTGGAAAACGTGCGGGGTCAGGAGCCGCATCAAGGCCAGTTGGAAATCCGCCATGAATCAACGCGCAGCCTCTTTTATCACGGCCGTCGCCGTGCTTGTTTCCCAAGCCGCCAGCGCTGTGGACTTCCATGTTGCGCCCGCCGGCAACGACGCCAACCCGGGCAGTGAGGCAAAACCGTTTGCCACGCTGGAACGCGCGAGGGACGCGGCCCGCCAGGCCAGGACGCGGGAACCAGGAGCCAGATGCCAGGTCTTCCTGCATCGCGGCACGCATTTCTTGAAGCAACCCTTGTTGCTGGAACCGCAAGACTCCGGGCTGACGATCGCCGGTGCCAGGGGCGAAGAAATCATTCTCAGCGGCGGGCGGATGGTCACCGGCTGGAAACCCTGGCGCGGTCGCATCCTGCAGGCCGATCTTTCCGCGCTCGGCCTCCCCGACTTCAGGTTCCGTGAACTGTATTACCAAGGCCAACGGCAGTCGCTGGCCCGCGTGCCGAACTTCGATCCAAAGCACCCGCGCATCGGTGGCTTTCTTTTCAACGAACGCCTTGTCGAGCCGGGCACCAAGACCAAGTTCGGCTACCGCGCTGGCGAACTCGACCCGGCGAAGTGGACGCACCCGGAACGCGCGCTCATGGTTTTCCACGACTCGCTCAACTACGAGCAGACCTGGGCGGCGCTCAAGAGTGTGGATGTCACCAATCGCGTGGTCGAAGCGGCGCGCGGCGTCTACGTGCTGGCCGTGGGCAGTCCTTATTATGTTTGTGGCCTGTTGGAAGAACTGGACGCTCCAGGCGAATGGCATGTGGATCCGGCCGGCAAGACGCTTTACTTCTGGCCGCTGTCCGGCGACCCCAACCGCGATCCGGTGATCGTGCCGGCGCTGGATTCGGCTTTCGTCCTGCGCGGCGACGCCAAGGCGGGTCTGTTCGTTGAGAACGTCCGCGTGGCCGGTCTGGCGATCCGCAACTGCCGCGGCCGGGCGGTGTCCATGAAAGCCGCGCGCAATTGCACGGTGGCCGCGTGCGACCTGCGCAACGTCGGCGTCGGCGTTTATCTCGATGACGACACCCATGCCTGCCGCGTGGCGGGCTGCGACATCACCCAGACTCTCGGCGATGGCGTCAGCATCCTGGGCACCTCCACCAACCACAGCCGCGTCAGCGACCACGTCATCGACAACAACTACATCTGGGACTTTGGCTGGGGGCACATCCACAACCGTTGCGGCGGCGTGTATATGCACCGGTGCTCGGGCATCAAGGTGACGCGCAACCATGTTCACGACGGGCCGCGCTACGCCATCGGCATGGACGTGGGAAACGACTGTGAGATCGCCTACAACCACGGCCACCACGTCAACCTGACCACCTGCGACAGCAGCATCATCGAGGCGGCGACGGCGCTGGATTGGGGGTTTTCCATCGATGAACAGACGGACCGCAACCGCCGCTTCAACTGGAACAATTCCGTCCATCACAACGTGGTTCACGATTCCGGCGGCTACGGAAAGTCGCCCGCCGGGCCGTATGCCTTCCCGAATTTCTCGTGGGGCATCTACCTCGACCTCGCGTGCAGCGGCTGGCGCATCCACGACAACGTGGTGTCGAACACGGTGCTGGGCGGCTTCATGCTCAATGCCGGCCTGGACAACACAGTCGAGAACAACATCTTCATCGGCGGCAGACAGAACCAGGTCCAGTTCAACCCGTGGCCGAAGTATCCGATGTCGGGCCATCGCTGTGAGCACAACATCATTGTCTATGACGGCGGGGCCGCCAGCCTTTACTCGTTGAGCCGTTTCACGAATGACTTCTGCCGCTTCGCGAACAACCTCATCCATTGCGCGAGCGGCGTGCCGCGCGTCGCCGGTCTGCCCTGGGCAAGGTCCAGGGGCAACTGGGAACAATGGCGGGCGATGGGACAAGACGAGGGCTCGGTGCTGGCTGATCCGGGATTCGTCAACGCGGCCAGGCACGAATACCAACTCAAGCCGAACTCCCCCGCGCTGAAGATCGGCATCAAGT
>JBAYGL010000439.1:0-4668 GCA_041666725.1 Limisphaerales bacterium | reverse complement strand
TGCCGTCATGAGCATAGCCCCTGCCCACATGCCAGGCGGCGGAAGCGGATTCAACCCACTCGCCGGTCTTTTTCGCATCGGCGTCGTCGAGCACGATGCCGGGCAGGCTCTTGGGATCAATGAACCGTCCGGAGCCGGCGGCGCGAGCGGGACCGGTCCAGTCGAGCACCTGCTTGTCGGCGAGAAGACGCGCGCGGAGCTTGCCGTAATTCACCTTCTGCACGGGCACCTTGTCATCAATCGCCATGGCCGCCGCCGTCGCCGCGCTCTGGCCGAGCACCATGAAGACCGGCTCCATGCGGATGCTGCCGTAGGCGATGTGCGACGCGCTGAGGGCGACGGGCACGAGGAGGTTGTCGCACTCGGCGGCCTTCGGGATGATGGCCCGGTAGGAGACGGGGTAAGGCTTCATCGGCGGCACCTGCACGTCGCCCTCGTTCTCAACCCTGCCATTCTTCACGATGCGCTGGCAGTTGTGCGAGTCCATGTTGTAGGCACCGAGGCCCACGGAGTCGGTGATGGTTTCCACGGCGCGGCAGTTCTTCTCGCTCATCACGTATTCGCCGACGAGCCGGCGCGCCTCGCGCACATACATCTCGCGGGACCAGCCGTCGGTGTCCAGGAACTCGTCCTTGCTCGGCCCCCAGCCCTGCATCTCCTTGCGCATCTCCCCGGGCACGCGCGGGTCGGTGGCGAGGAAGGTGCAGAAGCCGCGGATGTAAGCCTCGTGCTCCTTGGCGATGCGCTCGCGCGTGGCGTAGTCGGCATTCGCGTAATCATAGTTGCGCCCGATGAAATCGGTGCTGAACCCGCCGTTGTTGTTGATGTCCGTCTTGTGGTTGGGCATCCAGATCGGATTCCAGAACTGCCCGAGCTTCGGATTCTTGTCCCCGGCGACGAGAGCTACAAGATAGCGGCCCAGCAATTCGAACTGCTTCGCATCGTAGTTCGCCGGCGGCGTGACGGGGAGGCTGCCATTCGCGGCCTTGAGCAGCGCATCCCATTTGGGCTGCGGCATTCCCTGCGGCTTCTGCGCGGGCAGGCGGTTCTTCGCGTCGGTGGTGAAACAGAGGCGGTAGTTGTAGGCCTGGGTCGCCTTGTCGCCGTCGCCGGGCCTGCCGCCGTCGCCGGGCTGGATGAACGGCAGGAGGCCGCTCGACGCGTCGCCCGGCTTCACATACGGGTCCACCGGCACCGTGAACTGATGATGCGGCGTCTCGGCACGGACGCCGTTGAGCGTCTCGCCGTAAGTTGCGTTCGCCTCGCGTCCAACGTGGAAGGAACAGCCCGCCTTCGCCAGCAGGTCGCCTTCATACGTGGCGTCCACGAACATCTTCGCCCGGAAGACGCGGCCGTTTTCCATCGTGATTTCCGTGATGCGCGGGCCGGACTTGGTCACGGACTTAAGACGCTGCTCCAGATACACCGGCGTCTTCGACTCGGCGAGCATCTGGAAATAAACCTTCTCCGCCACGCGCGGCTCGAAGGTCCACATCGTCGCGTCCGCGCCGCCGAGCGAACTCGCACCCGCCTGCCCGCCCTTGCGCCGTGCGAAATAGTCCGGCGCGGTCTCCAGCGACCACGCGGCATCCTTCGAGTAGTGCTGGGCGAGGCCATGGTAGTAATCGCGCGAGATGCCGCCGATGGCCGCCTTGTTGCCGATGTCCGTCGCGCCGAGACCGCCGGTGGTGAGGCCGCCGAGAAACTTCGTCGGGTTGACGAGGACGGCGGACTTGCCCATGCGCGCGGCCTGCACCGCCGCCGCGATGCCGCCGGACGTGCCGCCGAAGATGCAGAGATCGGCTTCGACGACCCGGGGCTGTGCCACGGATGAAAAGGCCAGCGTCAGGAGGAGCGTGAGGATTGAAGAAAGCTTCATGCGCCAAGAGTGACAGAGCAAAAGCAGATTTCAATGCCGCTGCCGTCGGAGCGCGTGAAGGCCGGATTTCCCGTTCCTGAAAGGAAGACAGTCCGTCCGTGGAACGCTCTTCCACCGCACGCCCCGGCTCATACCGACTCCGTGTGAAGGTTGGTGGAACTGGCGCCGGTGGCCGGGTTGCTCCTTCTCCCTTCGCGGAGCGAGGGGAGCAAGGTGGCCGCAGGCCGGATGAGGGGTGCGGCCACCAACGCCGACGCAGCCAACCCCTCACCCCGGCCCTCTCCCCTTGCTCCGCAAAGGGAGAGGGAGGAGCGCAGCTGCCTGCGCCTGGATTCAACCAGATTTCACCGGTAATGGGTATCACTCCAGGCAGACCACCGCCTTGATGACGCCCGTCTCGGGCTTCAGCCAGCTTGGGAAGACTTCGGGCACCTCGTCGAACGCGGCGTGGTGGGTGATCCACGGGCGCGTGTCGATTTTTCCCCCGCCGATGAGCCCGATGATGCGTGTGAAGTCACGCGACAGGGCGTTGCGGCTCGCCATGAGCGTCAGCTCGCGGCGGTGCAACACGGGCGCGTGCGGAAACTCGAGGTTTTGCTGCGTGATGCCGACATAGACGACGCGCCCTGCGAAGGCGGCGAACTCCAGCGCCCGGACCATGGACTTGTTGTTGCCGGTCGCATCAATCACCACGTCGGCGAACTGCCCGCCGGTCAGTTCGGCCAGCGCCTTCACGTCGGAGTCGTCGCCGCGCACGAGCAGCGTGTCGGGCACGCCCATCTGCCCGCGCACGAAGGCCAGCCGGCCTTCGCTGATGTCCATGACGATGACCCGCGCGCCGGAGAGCTTCGCAAACTCCAGCGCCGACAACCCGATCGGCCCCGCGCCGATGATGAGCACGTTCTCGCCGGCCCTGGGATTGCCGCGATCAACGGCGTGGCAGCCGATGGCGAGCGTTTCCACGAGCGCGCACTGGTCGGGGGTGAGCTGGCCGGCGAGGTGAAGTTTCCGGGCGGGCAGGAGGATGCGTGCGGTCAGACCGCCATCGCACATGACGCCGAGCGTCTTGTGATGTTCGCAGCAGTTCGTGAAGCCGCGCCGGCACGAATAGCACTTCTGGCAATTGAGATATGGCTCGACTGAACAACGGTCGCCCGGCTTCACGTTCGTCACACCGGAACCGACGGCGAGCACCTCCACGCCGAGTTCATGGCCGGGGATGCGCGGGTAGGAGAAGAACGGCATCTTGCCAAGGTAGCCGCCGAGGTCCGTGCCGCAGATGCCGACGCGCTGCACGCGCACGAGCGCCTCGCCCGCGCCGGGGGCGGACGGCTCGGCGATGTCGATGCGCCGCCAGCTGAGGGGTTTTTCGAGTTGGAGTGCCTGCATGGTGTGGTTTCAGGTGTTTGAGAAACAGGTTCCAGCCGGCTGGCTGACGGCGGCGATTCGCGTCATGGGCGTTTCGTTGAGGCGGCTCCCCAGCGAGGGGGGACGTTCTTGGAGTCCCACCCGGCATGGGCGCGCTGGAGGGTCTTTAACACATCGGGCCTGGCTGTCGCGAGATCGTGTGATTCGGAAATATCCGCGTCGAGGTCGAACAGTCTGGGTGCGCCCGCGCCGCGCTGCAAAAACTTCCACCGCCCCACCCGGGCGGCCCGCTGCTCGCCCATGCGCCAGAACAGGGCCTCATGCGGCACGCCCGGCTTCGTGCCCGTCAGGAACGGCAGAAGGTCGGCGCCCTCGATGTTTTTCCCGGCGGCATCCAGGCCGGCGGCGGCGAGCGCGGTCGGGACGATGTCGAGCGACGAAACCGCCGGGGCATATACCTTCCCCGCCGGGATGCGCCCCTTCCACTGAGCCAGAAACGGAATGCGGATGCCGCCTTCGAGCAGGGAGCCCTTGCCTCCGTTGAGCGGGAGATTGCCGGAGGTCAGCTCCGCCGTCGGCCCGCCGTTGTCGCTCAGGAAGAAAACCAGGGTGTCGCGTTCCAGGTCCCGCTCCCGCAGTTGCCGGAGAATCGCGCCGACACTTTCGTCGAGGGCGTGGAGCATTGCGGCGAAGATCGCGCGGTGTGCGTTGGTGATGCCGGCAAAGCGCTCCACATCCGCAAGCTTCGCCTGCATCGGGCTGTGCACGGCATTGTAGGGGACATAGAGAAACCACGGCTGCGCGCGGTGCTGTCCGATGAAGGCGACGGCTTCACGCGTGAACGCGTCGGTGAGGTAGTTCGTCTCGGTGATTTCATGTCCGCCGTTCAGCAGCGGGTTGTCCGCGTCATACGGAGGCTCGGTTGTGCGGTAGCGCGAGTAAACTCCGCGATACGGCGGCGGCACGTAGTGGTGTCCTTCGTGGAGGAAGCCGAAGAACTCGTCGAAGCCGCGGCGCTGAGGCTGGAACTTCCCGGTCGCTCCGAGATGCCACTTGCCCACCAGTCCCGTCGCGTAGCCGGCGGCCTTGAGATGGTCCGCGAGCGTGCGCTCGGTGAGCGGCAGACCGATCTCGGGATCGAGGTTTTGTTTTCCGATGGCGTTCAACTCGTGCCCGAAGCGCGACTGGAAACGTCCCGTCAGGAAACCCGCACGCGACGGGCTGCAAACCGGCGCCGTGACGTATCCGGAGGTGAAGCGCACACCATTGTTCGCCAGCGAATCAATGTGCGGCGTGGGAATCTGCGGATTGCCCTGGCATGAAAGCTCGCCGTAGCCGAGATCGTCGGCCACCAGCAGCAGGATGTTGGGCGGACGAGCGGACGAATCCCGGGTTCCCCAACACAGGATGAGGAGCGACAT
>JBAYGL010000438.1:0-4684 GCA_041666725.1 Limisphaerales bacterium | reverse complement strand
GGCCGAGGACGAGCATGGTGTGGACGCGCGCGTGCTCGGCGTTGGCGATCTTCGCCTTGATCGGTTCGTTGGAGAAGTCGCCGGTCACGCGGACGAAGTTCTGGCGCAGCTCGTGCACCAGCGCCTTGCCGGCGGCGAGGAGCGGGGCGTCGTCGCCGAGGGTGATGACGCGGACCTGGTCGGGCGCGAGCCAGAGCGGGAAGTTCCCGGCGTAGTGTTCGATGAGGAAGCCGATGAAGCGCTCGTGCGTGCCCAGCGGCGCGCGGTGGATGCACAGCGGCGTCTTGTCCGTGTTGTCGCGGTCGCGGTAGGTGAGGCCGAACTTGGCGGGCACGGCGAAGTCCACCTGGTTCGTCGCGATGGTGAACTCGCGGCCGATGGCGCTCCACACCTGCACGTCAATCTTCGGGCCGTAGAAGGCGGCCTCGTTCGCCACTTCCACGAAGTTGATGCCGCTCTCGACCAACACGCGGCGCACCATGTCCTCGGTCTGCTTCCACAGCTCGGGTTCGTTGACGTATTTCTTGCCCAGCCCTTCCGGCGAGGAGGTGCTGAAGCGCATCTGGTATTTGCCCAGGCCGAAGATCTGGAAGTATTTGAGATACATCTCGTTCACGGCGCGGAACTCGTCGGCGAACTGCTCGGGGGTGCAGTAGATGTGCGCGTCGTTCATGTTCATCGAGCGGACGCGCATGAGGCCGAAGAGTTCGCCGGACTGCTCGTAGCGGTAGCAGGTGCCGTATTCGGCCAGCCGGAGCGGGAGGTCGCGGTAACTGCGCGGTTCCGCCGCAAAGATGCGGTGGTGGTGCGGGCAGTTCATGGCTTTGAGGTAATACAGGTCAGGCTCAGCCATGTATGTGTCCATCAACTGCATCGCAAAGTTCACCCTGGAAATGAAGTCAATCTCAGCGCGTTCTCCCTCCGGTGCATTGAGAGTAATCTCTGTCAGACTCTTGAGGTAACGAGCCACCTCGTCACTCGACTTGGGCGGAGTCGTTGGCAACAGATGCTGATACTTCGCTCGGAATTTACGCATCTGAGTTTCAGAGTCGGCATTGACCGAGGACAAGCCGATCGGACTCGCTGCGTCTTCCCGAAGCACCATCGGCGGAAACATCGAGTCCGCGTAGTAAGGCAGATGCCCCGAGGTTTTATACATCTTCTCCCGCGCCAGATGCGGCGTCTTCACGCGCACGTAACCAGCCTGAAACTCCGTTTCCTTCGCCAGCTTCTCCAGCTCTTCGAGGATGGCCCCGCCCTTGGGCAGCCACAGCGGCAGGCCCGGCCCGGTGAAGTCCGCGTCGAACGCGAAGAGGTTCATCTCCGCGCCGATCTTGCGGTGGTCGCGGCGCTTGGCCTCCTCCTGGAGCTTGAGCCACTCCTCGAGCGCGGTCTTGTTCTTGAAGGCCGTGCCGTAGATGCGCTGGAGCTGCGGGCCTTTCTCGTCGCCCTTGTAGTAGGCGGCGGCCACGGTGGTGAGCTTGAACGCGCCGATGTTGCCGGTGCGCATGACGTGCGGCCCGGCGCAGAGGTCAATGAAGTCGCCGTTCTTGAAGTAGGAAATCGGCTCGCCCTCGGGGATGTTCTTGAGCAGGTCGAGCTTGAACTTGCTGGCGTTGCCGGGCCGCTCGGCGAGGCCGCCGAGGCGTCCGCTCTGCGCGTCGGCGATGGCCTGCTCGCGCGTGACGGTGAGCTTCTCGAAGACGTTGTTGGCCTTAATCTCCTTCTTCATCTCCTCCTCGAGCTTGGCGAAGTCCTCGGGGGAGATGCGGTGAGAGCATTCGAGGTCGTAGTAGAAGCCGTTCTCGACCGGCGGCCCGTAGGCGAACTGCGCGTCTGGCCACAGGCGCAGGATGGCGGTGGCCAGGACGTGGGCGCACGAGTGCCGGATGCGCTCCAGCTCGGTCATCTTGGCGCGGTCGTCGAGCGTCTTGCGCTCGGGGTTCGGGGCGGGGGGCTGGTTTTCGTCGGGCATAAATTTTTAACGCAAAGGCGCAACGGCGCAGAGAAGCAAAGCAAGCGGAGCGCGGCTGTGGTCGCAGACCCAGCCGCAGCACTCCTTAAGCAGCAACGCGCTGCGGCTGGTGCTTTGCACACAGCCGCGCTCCGACGCCTTTTCCTCGCGTCTTTGCGTCTTTGCGTCTTTGCGTTTCATTTCGGGAAACAAAAACGCCTCGACCAAACAGTGCGAGGCGTCGGCGTCCACGGGTTGAGCGTGGACGCTAAATCGTAGTCGTGGTGTTCCGGCGGAACATGGGCGTGACGTTAGGAAAGGCGGCGGGGTTTGGCAATGGGGGAAGTTGAGAGTTGGGGAGTTGATAGTTGAGAGTCGCGCCCGGACGCCGACCCTTTCTCTCAACTCTCAACTTTCAACTCTCAACTGCCTGCCCCCCCTGTTACGCTTCGCGGCGTGAAGCTGTCCGTCAAAAGCGATTACGCGATGTGCGCCGTGCTGGAACTGGCGCGGGCGCACCCGTCCGCCGGGGTGCGGCGGGTGGAGGACATCGCCGCGCACCGCGGCATCCCGCCGAACTACCTGGTGCAAATCCTCATCGAGCTGAAATCGCGCGGGCTGGTGCAGAGCGTGCGGGGCAAGGCGGGCGGCTACCGGCTGGCGCGGCCGCCGGCGGAGATCACGTTCGGCGACGTGCTGCGCGCGATCCACGGCGAGGTCTTCAACACGCCGGCGCTGTCGAACGGGAAGTGCCCTCCGGAGTTGCATCGCGCGTGGCTCCGGCTTAAAACAGCCGCCGAGAGCGCCGCCGACGCAGTCAATTTCCAACAACTGGTCGAGGAGGGCGCGGAGAAGGAGCGGATGTTCTACATCTGACGACCGGTCCCCGTGCCCTGCGGTGCAGCAGCCGTGAAGATCAACGACGAACCTCAAGAAATCGCCTGCAACCGGCAAGCTGCGCTCCAACCTGACGAGCAGCGTGTAGCCCGACGCACGTCTCCCTCTCCCTTTGCGGAGCAAGGGGAGAGGGCCGGGGTGAGGGGTTGCGTGCGTCGGCGTTGGTGGCCCCACCCCTCATCCGGCCTCCGGCCACCTTCTTCCCTCGCTCCGCGAAGGGAGAAGGCAGTTTCGCCTTCCGCCCGTAACCGTTCTTTGGCAAGTGTCCGGCCTTGCTGACAGCTTGCCAATTGAACCGTCCCATTTCCGCCATGTCTGCCACTGCTGCCAATAGCGACCGCGTCCGGGTGGACGGAAAGTTCTTCCGCCTCGGAGAGAAGAAGTTTTACGCGAAGGGCGTGACTTACGGCCCGTTTGCGCCCGGTGATGACAAGACCCAGTTCCCGCCGCGCGCGCAGCTGGAGCGGGATTTCGCGCAAATCCGCGAGCTGGGCGCGAACACGCTGCGCGTCTATGTCGTGCCGCCGCGCTGGCTGCTGGACCTCGCCCACGCGCACGGCCTCAAGCTGCTCGTGGACGTGCCGTGGTGGAAGAACGGCTGCTTCCTCGACAGCGCCGAGACCCGTGCCGCCGCGCGCAAGGCCGTGAATGACGCCGTGGCCGCGGGCGCGCATCACCCGGCGATCTTCGCCTACAGCGTGGTGAACGAAATCCCGGCCGACCTCGTTCGCTGGACCGGCGCGGAGAAGGTCGCGGACTTCATTGACGAGCTGGTGGCGGTCGCAAAGTCCGTGGACCCGGAGTGCCTCTGCACGTTCGCCAACTTCCCGCCGACGGAGTTTCTCCAGCCGCGCACGCTGGATTTCTTCACGTTCAACGTCTACCTCCATCACCCCAGGCCGTTCGACAATTACCTCGCCCGGCTCCAGATGATCGCGGACACCAGGCCGCTGCTGCTGGGCGAGTTTGGCGCGGACTCGGAGCGCGAAGGCGAGGCGGCGAAGAGCGAGATGCTGCGCTGGCAGGTCGAGACGGCGTTCAACGGCGGCGTGGCGGGCGCGTTCATCTTCAGCTTCACGGACGATTGGTGGAAGGACGGTCATCCCGTGCTGGACTGGCACTTCGGCGTGGTCACGCGCGAACGCCAGCCGAAGGCGTCGTTTGCCGCCGTTCAGGCGGCGTTCAAGGTCGCCCCGCACTTTGCGCTGCCGCGCCATCCGAAGGTCAGCGTCGTGGTCGCGAGCTACAACGGCGGCAGGACGCTGCCCGCGTGCCTCACCTCGCTGGAGCGGCTCAACTACCCGAACTACGAAGTCATCCTCGTGGACGACGGCTCGACGGATGACACGGCGCAGATCGCAGCGAATTACCGGATGGAGTTCGACGACCGGAGGCCGCAGGCGAAGGCCGGCGAGTCGAGCGAAGCCGCCTCTCAACTCTCAACTCTCAACTCTCAACCCTCAGCTTCGCCCCGCCCCCGGATGCGCATCATCCGGCAGGTCAACTTCGGCCTCTCCGTCGCACGCAACACGGGCATCAACGCCTCCGAGGGCGAGATCGTCGCCTTCACCGATTCCGACTGCCGCGCGGACGAGGACTGGCTGCATTACCTTGTGGGCGATTTGCTGCGCGGCGGCTTCACGGGCATCGGCGGGCACAACTTCCTCCCGCCCGAGGATGGCTGGATCCCCGCCGCCGTGATGGCGTCGCCCGGCGGCCCCGCGCATGTGATGCTCACCGACCGCCTCGCCGAGCACATCCCCGGCTGCAACATGGCGTTCTACAAGTGGGCGCTCGACGAGATCAGCGGCTTCGATCCGATTTACCGCAAGG
>JBAYGL010000437.1:0-4696 GCA_041666725.1 Limisphaerales bacterium | reverse complement strand
GGCGATGTCCTTCGAGTTGGCCGGGATGCGCTTCTTGCAGAGGTCGTCGTATTCGTTGCGGCGGCGTTCGAGGCTTTCCCAGGAGACGATGAAGCTGTGGTCCTGCTTGGTGGCCTCACCGGTGATGAGTTCCTTGACGACGGGGAAGACCTTGACGATGCGTGCCAGGAGCGAGCGCCGGTCCATGTCGTCGAAGCTCGGCGAGAGCTGGAGCGAGCGTGTGAGGTCCTTCACGACCTCGATGTCGGCGGAGGAGATGAGTTCGGGCAGCAGCTCCTGGTCGGAGAGGATGTAGTCGCGGAGCTTGTTGGACTTCTTCTCGTTGAAGATATCGCGCTCGATGGCGGAAACCATCGCGCGGAAGACCTCGGGTCCGAGGATGTCGGCGAATGTGTCGGAGCGTTCCTTGGCGAGCCAGAGGAGCAGTTCGCTGGTGGCCTGGTGCTGGCTGATGAGCCGGGCGAGCGTCTCCCGGAGGAGGTCGAGCTTGCCGTTTTGCATGAGCATCATGGCGCACTCGCCGGCCAGTTTGGCGGGGACGTTGTTGATGGTGCCGATGACGGCCTCGTGCCAGAGGGTCGGGGTGGCGTCCTTGAAGGAGTCGAGGGCGCGCCGGTGTTTGGAGGCGGGCATCCCGTCGAGAACCTGGCCGAGCTTGAGGCCCTGGTTCCAGAGGACGGACTCGGTGAGTTCACCTTCGGTCGCGGGGAGTCCGGCGGCCTTCTTCAGTTCGTCGCGAAGGAAGACGGCTTCCAGCGCAAGGGCGGGCTGGGTGCGCTGGTGGCTGGCAATCTCGGCGTTGAGCGCGGCCACGGCCTCGCCCACGGTGCCGGCCTTGTTGTCCAGATCGTCGATGTTTTTGAGCAGTTCGGAAGCCTCGGTGAGACGGGCCTTGAGACCCTTGGCGGCCTTGAACTTCTCCATCACGCGCTGCTGGACGGTGGTTTCCTGGGCCTGATAGACGATGGGCTCCGTCTTCTTCAGGGGCACGATGAAGTGGCCGTCCTTCTTCATTTCGCGCTTGGCGACTTCGAGCCATTTCTTCCAGTCATCGGTGATGACGTCGGGCACGAGTTCCTTCTGGATAAGATCGATGGTGGCCTTGCCGCCGTGGCTGTTGAGGACCAGTTTGATCACGCCCAGGTGGTCGCGTGCGGCCATCTGGCGGAGCCCGTGAAGGTCAGCCGCTTTTTTGGCGAGGATGTGGTCGGCGGGGATGGACTTGAGCGACTCGGCCGCAAAGGAGAGGTCCATCTTGTGGCCTGGCTTGCCGGGAAAATCGATCGTGAACTGGCAAAACACCGTGTCCACCGTGGTGATGCGCCCGAAGCCCCAGCTTTTGTGCGCGCAGTAACCGCCCTGTGCCAGTGTCAACAGCGGCTCAATGTGCCTGCTGCCGATTTTTCCTGCGATGGCCAACTTCTCGAGTTCGTCTCTCATAGTTTCAAAAAACTCGCTCTATGCGAAATGTCCGTCATTGTTAAGTCGTGCAGCGATTAAAACCAAGAGAAATGTCCGGCTCACCGGAAGGCAGGGCGTTTAAGAAGCCGTTCCGCAAGCCGGGCGGGAGTCCGTCGGGCAGGCCTTTCGACCCGTCGGGCGGGGGCTTTCGTAAGAAATTCGGGGACAGGCCGGGAAGCCGGATGTCCGGTGCGGGAGAATCTCGTCCTCCCGCGGCGCGCGGTCCGGCAACGGCGAATTTTCCCGGACACAAGGTCCACGGGGAGCCGGTGGGCGATGATGCCCGGCAGACTGGCGGCGAACCGGACCGGCATTCGGGGAAATTCTACGAGCGCTTTGCGAAGCGGCCCAAAGCCCCTCGGGCGGATGACCGCGAGGCGCGGCCGGAGCGCGCACTGCCCTCCGGTGAACGTGCGCAGCGCATCCCGTCGTCAGCGGCGGCGCGGAGTTTCGAGGATCGGGGCGAAAACCGCCGGCCGGATGATTTTCGCCGGCGGGAGGATTCACCGGAGCGCGGGAGCCGGATGCGGACAAACGAGGCTCGCGGTGTCCTGTCCGCCTCGGCGAATGCCGGCCCGCCTCCCCGGGTGCGGCGTGAGGACGACTTCCGTCAGCGCGAGGATGCCCGCAGCCAATCGCCCGGCCGGGGCCGTCCGTTCGACGATGCCCGTGCTTCCGCGCCGCGTGGAGAACATGCCGGAGACAGAGGGTTTGCGCGTGACCCGCGCCGGTCTTCGCCGCCTTCAGGAAGAAGCGCGGATCAGCAGCGCCCTTCTGAAGGTCGTCCGTGGCAGGATCGTCCCCGTGAAGGTGAAGGCCGTTCCGCCCCGGCGAATTCCCGCCCGCCCTTCCGCGGTCGGCGTGAGGATGATTACCGCCAGCGTGAAGAGCCGCGAGGCCCGTCGGCCGGCCAGACCCGGCCGTTCGATGAAAGGCGAGCGGGAAGCTCCGGCTACGATCGTGGCCCGAGTCAATCTTCACCCCCTCCGCAGGGAAGGGGCGGGGATCAGCAGCGCTTCCGCGAAGCGCCCGCCTGGCAGGACCGCCCGCGCGAAGAATATCGACGGGCACCGGAGCGGTTCGCGCCTCATCTGGAACGCCGCGTCATCCGCTCCGACGGGGCCAAGGCGGACCGGCATCTTGTCCCGCCTCCACGTTTTGAGGAGGAAGTGCTTTCGCCCGCCCGCGAGGTCGCGGCGCGGGTGTTGCTCCGCCGCCTGCAGGGCAGCGCCTTTGTGGAGGACCTGCTCGACGATGCGCTGGCCTCGGTGAAGATGCGGCCGGACGACCGCCGGTTCGCCCAGGAGATGGTTTACGGCTGCGTGCGCTGGCAGGGCACGCTCGACTGGCTTGTCGCGCGAAAGACCGATGCCCGCCCGCAGCAGCCGCAGGTGCAGATATTTCTGCGGCTCGGGCTATACCAGCTCTTCTTCCTCGACCGTGTGCCGCCGCACGCCGCGTGCTATGAGACGGTGGAGATTGCGAAGCGGCTCGGGTTCGTGAACGAGGCGAACTTCGTCAACGCCATCCTCCGCCGCAGTGAGGCTGATCGGGAGCAGGTGCAGCTGGCCCTCGCGGACCTGCGCGCCACGCAACCGCACCTGGGTTACTCCCATCCGGAGTGGCTGGTGCAGAAGTGGACCGCACGCTGGGGGGCTGACGACACGCGCCGGCTGCTGGAATGGGACAACACCGCGCCGCTCACGCACACGCGCGTCAACATGCTCAAGACGTCGCCGTCCCAGCTCCTCGACCGGTGGCGGCTGACGGAGAATGTGGAATACGATTTCGTCACCTGCCCCTGGGCCGAGGAGAACCACGTCTTCGCGCTCAAATCCCATCCCTCGCTGGCCGCGCTCGGCAGTTTCCGTGACGGGTGGTTCTACGTGCAGGATCCCAGCACGCTGCTCGCCGTGCAGGCGCTTGATCCGTGGGCCGGCGAGAGCATCCTGGATCTCTGCGCCGCGCCCGGGGGCAAGACCGCCTACATCGCCCAGAAGATGGAGAACGACGGGGAGCTGCTCGCCTGCGACTCCAGTCCCGCCCGGCTCAAGCTCGTGAACGAGAACTGCGCCCGGCTCGGCGTGACCTGCGTGAAAACGCTCCCTCTCGGAGACCACCCGGAAGCCGCGCTGATACAGAAGAAATTCGACAAGGTGCTCGTGGACGCGCCGTGCTCCAACACCGGCGTGCTGCGCCGCCGCATTGATTTGCGCTGGCGGCTCAAGCCGGAGGAGATCACGCGTCTGCGCGAGACACAGTTGAAACTGCTGCAACTGGCCGCCGCCCACCTCAAGCCCGGCGGCACCCTGGTCTACAGCACATGCAGCCTGGAGCCGGAGGAGAACTCGGAAGTGGTGAAGGAATTCCTCGCCGCCCACCCGCAGTTCCGTCTCGAATCCGAACGGGACCTGACGCCCTTCCGCGATGGTGTGGACGGCGCCTACGTGGCCAAACTGCGAAACTGAGCGGGCACGCTACTCGTCCTTCCAAGCCTCCAGTTGCTCCAACGGGACAAACAGCGGGTAGAGTTTTGCCTTGCTGCGGGAGCCTTCGATGCGGCTGCGCAGGCCGGTGTTGTTCGCCTCGAACTCGCGGACATAACGCCCGGTCAGGACCAGCTCGTATTTGGCGGAGCTGCGCAGCCCGACCGCCACGCGGAGACCGGTGAAGCCGGCCTTGAGGTCGGTCAACGTCGCCGACGAGACGCGCCACGCCTCGTCGGCCAGCCGCCGGCGTTGTTGGGAGGAGAGCCTTTGCAGGCCCGGAATCTGGACGAGGAACACGACGCGGTCTGCGTGCTGCTCGCAGCAGGTCGCGGTGGACAGGGCGTTGGTGTCCAGACCCGAGGCTGGATTCAGGCAGGCTTCGAGCATTCCCCTGTTGAAGGCGTCGGCAAGTCCGAGCGATTTTGTGTTGTTGCCGAAGATCGCGCTGCCCTTCGCAGCGGAGAGCCGGTCGTTGGCGGCCCCAAATTCCTGCGAACCCGGGCCTGGCGCGGGCTCCCCCAGGTTTCCGTGGGCGAAGGCCCAGCCAACCCATCCGAGGCCGAGCAGCAGCGCGAGCGAGAGGGCGGCCATCATCCCGCCCAGACTGTTCAACAGTGCGCCGGGCTTCGCGCCGGGCCGATGCCGTGCGCAGGCTGCGGCGGCCCGCGCGTGGCCCACGAGCTGGGTGAGAGTCTCCAGCGTCACGTCTTTCCCGCCCTGCGCGTTGTGGCGGATGGTCGAGATCG
>JBAYGL010000436.1:0-4697 GCA_041666725.1 Limisphaerales bacterium | reverse complement strand
TGAGGTCACGGTGGATGAACACGGTGGCGATGAACACGTAAAGCGCCGTCACGGCCGCCGCTTCGACCGGCGTGGCAAAGCCGCCAAAGAGCGCGAACAGCGCGACGAACGGCACGGCCAGCTCGAACTTCGCCTCCCACATCGCCGCGCGGGCCGCCGCGCCGCTGAACTTGGGCCGGTCGCCGGCGTCCTTCGGCCCCCGGCTCACGCCCCACCACGCGGTGAGGCCCACGAGCAACAGCCCGGGCAGGAGGCCGGCGAGGAACATTTTCTCGATGGTCACGCCTGACGCCTGGGCCTTCGACCCGGCGATGATGGCGTAAAGGATGAGCGGCAGCGACGGCGGGAAGAGCAGCCCCAGCGCACCGGAGCCGGTGAGCAGGCCGAGGGCGTTGCGTTCCGAGTAACGCGCCGCGAGCATCACCGGCATGAGCAGGCCGCCCATCGCAAGGATGGTCACGCCGCTCGCGCCGGTGAACGAGGTGAAGAACGTGCAGACCAGCGCGGTGACGATGGCCGGGCCGCCCCGGAGCGAGCCGAACAACGCCTGAAACACACCGACCAGCCGCTTGGACGCGCCGCCTTCCGCCAGGAGATAACCGGCCAGCGTGAAGAGCGGGATCGTCGGCAGCGTGGCGTTGGTCACGAGCCGGTAGTGGTCGAGCGGGATGGACGCGATGGGCAGGTCATCGCCCCAGAAGAGAATCATCGCCGCGCCGCCGAGCGTGACGAAGATGGGCGAGCCCAGCACGGTCGCCACGAGCAGCGTGGCGATCGCCGGCCAGACGAGCTTCGCCGGGTCCGTGGGCGGATGCGTGGCGAGCCACACGAGCGCGCCGCTCGCGGCGAAGACCAGCGCGCGACCCCACCACTGTTGCGAGGCGTTCCACATGAGACGCCACGTCACGAGCGCAAAGCCGACGGGCGTGACGGTTTGAACCCACCAGATGGGCATCGTGCCGACGAGGAAGTTGCCGCTCTCCCGCTCGCTCTTGACGAACTCGATGCCCGCGACGGTGAGGAAGAACGTGACCGTCGTGGCCGCCGTGCCGCTGAAGAGCGCGGCGAAGACCTTCCACTTGGGCGGCAGAATCGTCGGCAGCGCGGACATCGCCAGCAGCCGGCTGTCCCTCGCCGCAAGCGCGCCGCCGAGCATCGCGATGATGAGGGTGAAGTGCTGGACGAGGGCCGTCGCTCCGGGGATGCCCGTGGTGAAGGCCTTGCGGAGGAAAGCCTCCAGCAACGGCAGCACCATCAGCACGACGAGGATGGTGCTGAGGAGGAGATTCTCCCCCTGTCGCAACCACAGGCGAAGGCCGGTCGGTGGGGCGGCGGGAGCTTCGTCGCTGGTGGGAAGCGGGTTCATGCGATGGCCAAACGGGCAACGCCGTCAGCCTTCTCCCTTCGCGGAGCGAGGGGAGAAGGTGGCCGGAGGCCGGATGAGGGGTGCGGCCACCTGAGAGTTCGCAGCCAACCCCTCACCCCGGCCCTCTCCCCTTGCTCTGCAAAGGGAGAGGGAGAAGAAGTTTTAGCCTCCGAGCCATTCAGAGACTCCTCACGTCGTCTCGCAAGAGGTGAGGGCACGCTCATTTCCCGGCCTTGGCCCGATGCTCTTTCACGAGCTTCGACACCTCGTCGAACATCTCGGCAGGCACCAGCTTGCCACGGATTTTGGCGTAGGCCTCGTCGGTGAACCGCACCCAGTCGGCGAGGTCTTCGGGCGTGGGCTTGGTGACTTTCAGACCACGCTTTTCCATGGCGGCGACGGCCTCGTCGCTCTCGGCGCGTCCGCGATCCCGGATTTGTTTGCCGGCCTCGGCGGCGGCCTGCCGGAGGGTGGCGCGCTTGTCGGCCGGAGTGGCGTCCCAGCTTTTTTTCAAGACGATGGTCGCACCGACGAGCGGCACCCAGTTGATTTCGAGCATGTGCGAGGCGGGGCCGTAGAATTGCCCGGCCAGCGCGTAAACCGGCACGCTCGGCACCATGTCAAAGAGGCCGGTCTGAAGGCCTGGCAACACGTCGGTCTGCTCGGCGGGCACGGGGTTGACGCGCAGGGCGCGCATCACTTCGGCCGAGCGGGTGTCGCCGGACCAGACGAAGACCTTCATCTTGCGGAAGTCGTCAATGCGCCGGCCGGGCTGCTTCGAAAACAGGCGCACCCAGCCGAGGTCGCCCCAGCAGAGGATTTCAAAACCCTTGTCGCGGAATTTCTTTTCGAGGCCGGGCCGGAGCTTCTCGAAGGCGTAATCGAACTCGTCGAGCGAGCGGAACATCATCGGCATGAACTGCAGCCCGCCGACGGAATCCTCGATTTGCGAGAGGCCGGGAACGGTGAGCATCGCGGCCTGAATCTGGCCGATCCGCATCCGGCGGACCATGTCGGCCTCGCCGCCCATCGTGCCGTCGGTGTAGATGGTGAGCTGGACCTGGTCGCCGGTGGTCTTTTTCCACGACTCGCCCATCTGCTGGAGGCTTTTGTGCGGCGATGTGTCCTTGGGCGCGAGCGTGGCGAGGCGGATTTTGACGGGAGCGGCGGCGGGGGCGGCGAGCACGCTGCACAACAGCACGAGCGCGGCGCGGGTTGCGAAACTCCTGCTCGTAATCCTGATCCCGCTCTCGGCGCTCGGAGGAGCAGGATCAAGATCAGGAGCAGGAGAAGAGCTTGGAGCTTGGAGCTTCATTTCGGTTTCGCGTTTTCCGTCGGCAACGCCGGCAATATCAAATCATCCATCCGTCCCTGCAGCCATTTCGCGCGGCGCTGCATGATGGTGTTCACCAGCCGCCATTCGGGACGGGCGTCCACCTTAACGGCCAGCGCCCGGTCGAGCAACGCTTTGAACTCGGTGGCATTCTGCTCCTTCACGGCGACGTTCTCGGCGAGTGAAACAAACGGCCCGGCCTGGTTTCCTCCGCCCAGCTCGACGGCCCGCGCGAAGTGCTGCCGCGCCTTCGCCACGGCATCTGGACCCGCGCCCGGCCGCGACAGCTCGAAGGTGATGAGGAATGAATGCAGCGTCCCGTGGTCAAAGGCCTCGTCCAGCGCCAGCGCGCGGTCTATCAGGGCTGAAACCAGCGGCAGGTCGGCGATGGCGTCCGGGGTGTCCTTCGCCAGCGAAATGCTTCCGGCCCACGAGGCGGCGGTCCAGTAGAGCAGGGGCACGTCGGCCTTCTTCGTTGCGCGGACGGCGTCGGGACTGGCCCGGAGGAGTTTTTCGAAGCCGGGGTGCTTTACCTCCAGGCCGCGCATGCCGTAATTGCGCGCCCGGCGGTAGAGCCGGAGCGCACGCGCGTGGCCGGCATTTGCGGCGGCAAGATCCTTCTCTTCCAGTTCGTCGGCCGGCTGGCCGGCGAAGGCATAGGCGTATTGGGTGAAACCGCTGGCCAGTGCCAGGAGTAGCTCGCGGTGCTGCGGCGACTCGGCCAGCAGCGACTCCATCAGCTTGAGGCTGAACGGCGCGGCGTCGCGGATGAGATCCGGATCATCGTCCGTGGCGAAACTGCCGCCGCCGCTGGAAAGCGCGTCGCCCAGCTGGTTGATGGCGAGCCGCTTGACGGAGCACCCCGTGTTTCCCACGAGCAAACAGAGGCAGCCCGCCAGGGCAACACAGCGGAAAACACCCGGCTGCATTCGTAATGGCGGCCGGTGGCGAAGAGGCCTGTTCATGAGCGGACTGAAGAAAAACAGACCGCGTTTTTACACGCGCTCCGGAGGTGAGGCAAAGCATTTTGAACCCGTCCAATGCGGCCGGGCCGCATCGCGACCGCCATGCAGGCTCTTCCGGCTTGCGCGCGGCGGCGGGGGCATCAAACTCCGCGCCGACATGTCACTAAAAACCGCAGTCATCACCGGAGCCGGCAGTGGAGTCGGCCAGGCCGTCGCGCTGAAACTCGTCGCACTGGGCTGGAAGGTCGCCATTCTGGGCCGCCGCGAGGCGGCGCTGAAGAACACCGTCAAGCTGGCCAGAAAACACGCGAAGCAACTCCTCGTCATCCCGTGCGACATCGGCGACGTGACGCAGGTCGGTGCGATGGCCAGAACCGTGCTCGCCAGGTTCAAGGCCGTGGAAGTCCTCGTGAACGCCGCCGGCACGAACATCCCGCGCCGCTCCCTGGCCGAGCTTTCGCTGGAGGATTACCACGCCGTCATCGACGCCAATCTCCACGGCTCCTACTACTGCGCGCAGGCGTTCCTTCCTCAGATGCGCGCCCG
This sequence comes from Limisphaerales bacterium, assembly GCA_041666725.1. Classification (GTDB taxonomy): domain Bacteria; phylum Verrucomicrobiota; class Verrucomicrobiia; order Limisphaerales; family SXTU01; genus SXTU01. The sequence continues at coordinate 487 of JBAYGL010000436.1, read as the reverse complement.
CAAGTCCGGCACCATCGTGAACATCGTTTCCGAGGCCGGATTCCAGGCCAGTCCCAAGAGCGGCCCGTCCTACGTGCTCTCGAAATTCGGCCAGGCCGGCCTCACGCAGTGCATCAACGTCGAGGAGCGCGTCAACGGCATCCGTGCCTGCTCGGTCTTCCCCGGTGACATCGACACCGAGTTGCTCGGCAAACGCCCGGTCGTGCCCGACGCCGCCGCCCGGGCGAAGATGATGAAGCCCGAGGACATCGCCGACTGCGCGCTGCTGGCCATCAACCTCCCGCCCCGCGCGGCGGTGGAGGAAATCCTGGTGCGGCCGGGCTGAGTCGCAGCTCTTCAACGCAAAGTCGCAAGGGCGCAGAGACACAGCGCGGCGGAGCCGCAACCAAAGTGGCCGGATGACTTGCCTTAACGCAAAGGGCGCAGAGACCGCAGAGAGGCGCGGAGACGGATCCTTCCCTTCGGTCTCTGCGCAATCTTTGCGGTC
>JBAYGL010000435.1:0-4703 GCA_041666725.1 Limisphaerales bacterium | reverse complement strand
GCCCTGCACCCGTCGGGGAAAGTATGTCGGCAGACTACCGCGTGACGGTCGGGGGAAAGCCGGTGCCGGTCTATACGGCGCGTGTCTCGGCGATACCCTTGAACCACATCTGGCCAGGCTTCCCAAACACCCGATGCGAGCGGCCAATCGAGCAGACCGAGATTGCCTCGTTCGCTTACTGGGACATGTCCGGCCCGGCTGAAGTGGAGGTGGTCTCAAATCGTCCGGTGCATACGGTGGCCATCCGCCCGGCGGCGCGTGGCATCAAGCCCGTGGTGAAAGGCAACCGCATCTCATTCACGATGCCCGGCCCTGGTTATCTCACCGTGGAGGTGAACGGCTTCGCGCGGGCCTTGCATCTTTTCGCCAGTCCATTGGAAGCAGACCCACCCCGGCCGGATGCGCCCGGAACTCGCTACTTCGGACCGGGCATTCACCGGCCTGGCGTGATGCACCTCCGGAGTGGCGAGACGCTCTACATCGCCGCGGGTGCGGTGGTTCACGGGGCGGTCCTGGCCGATGACGCCAGCGACATAAGGATACTGGGCCGGGGCATCCTCGATGTGAGCACCCTCAAACGCGGCCAGACTCCCGGTGCCATTTCACTCGCCGGCTGCCGGAACGTGCGCATCGAGGGGATCATCATCCGTGATGTCAACCGGTGGGCGGTCGTCCCGGCTGCCTGCCGGGGCGTGGTTATCTCGGGGCTGAAGCTCATCGGCTTCTGGCGCTATAACGCCGACGGCATCAACGTGGTGAACAGCCAGGACGTTGTCATCGAGAACTGCTTCATCCGTTCCTTCGACGACAGCATTACGATGAAGGGCATTGACCGGAAACATCACCGTTTCACGGAACTGGGCCGAGGGCTCGCATTGGATGAGCTGCCGGTCCGCAACGTCAAGGTCTCCCGCTGCGTCATCTGGAACGACTGGGGGATTGCTTTCAAGTTTGGGTCGGAGTCATCCGCCCCGGAGATGACGGACGTTGTCTTTGATGACTGCGACATCATACGCACCGCTGGCGCGGCGTTCGGCTTCTCCATCTGCGGCAGTGCCCTGGTGCATAAGGTCCGGTTCGAGAGAATCCGCCTTGAGACGCATGACGACGCTCAGTGGCCCGTAGTCCAGAAGAGCCTTGACGAGAAGTATCAACCCAAGCGTGGTTTCTGTCCGCGATTGCTGACCATGAAAATCGAGAAGTCATACTGGGGGTTTACGGACAAGGAGACCCTCGGCAAGATTCACGACATCGTGCTCAAGGATGTTTCCGTGACCGGCGGCCCCTCCCCCAAGTCGTCCCTCCGGGGATACAGTGACGAGAGTTGCGTGGAGAACATTATCATTGAGAACCTGCGCATCAATGGCACGCCCATCCCTGACGCTGCGACAGGCGGCTTTGCCATCGGCGAGCACGTCAAGAACGTGAAGTTCAGGTAGTCGGAAATATCCGGGGTCACATCTTTGGATTCAACAACTCAGCCGCCCTGGTGCCAAACCCACCCAGCCTTGACGACAACCCGGCAACAACCCGGCAGCCATTTGCGCGCCCGGATGCGCGAGACCGGCGTGACGAAACAGCATTGAGAACCAATGCGCGCGTGCTGCCACGCTCACGAACCAAATCTACGAACACGACGCCGATGAAATTGAAACGCAGCCCGCACCTGTTCCTCACCGCCCTGCTCGCCAGCGCGGCCACCGTCTTCGCCGCTGAAACGAAGCCCAACATCCTGCTCATCCTCACCGATGACATCGGCTGGGGCGATTTCCAGTGTTACAACCCGCACGGCAAGATCCCCACGCCGAACATCGACAACCTGGCGCGGACGGGCATGAAGTTCACCGACGCGCACACGCCCGCCGCCCTGTGCTCGCCCACGCGCTACTCCATGCTCACGGGCAACTATCCCTGGCGTGGCAGGGCGGCCAATGGCGTCTGGGATTTTGATGGGGGAACCTACTTCCTGCCGGGTCAGCAAACCATCGGTCATCTGTTGCAGGCGTCGGGCTATCGCACGGCCATGTTTGGCAAGATCAACGTCGGCGGCGTCTTTGAGCACGTCGGTGACACGCGGGAGGTGGACTGGACGAAACCCATGACCAGCGGCCCCATTCAGTGGGGCTTTGAGTATTCGTATATCTCCTCCGGCGGCCATGCCTTGCCGCCCTTCCTGTTCCTGGAAAACAACCGGGTGGCGGGAGATCCCGCCAAGGTAATGCAACTCAAGAAGAAGCGGCTGCCAGGCGGCGGCATGATTCCTCAAGATGGTCCGGGCCTGCCGGACTTTGACAGCAGCAAAATCGGCGAACTGCTTGCCACCAGGGCCGCGGCTTTTCTCGACGATCATCTGGCGAAAAACAAAGCCGCTGGTGAGGCCAGACCCTTCTACATGCACTTCTGCACCGACGGCATCCACAATCCGTGGACCCCGGCAGACACACTGCTGGGCCACCCGCTCAAAGGAGCCTCCAAAATGACCGCGCACACCGACATGGTCATCGAGACTGACATCCTCCTCGGCGCGCTGGTGGGCGCGCTGGAGCAGCGCGGCCTGCTCGCCGACACGCTCATCGTCTTCACCAGCGACAACGGCGGCCAGCCCTTCGAGCGCGAGTTTGGCCACGATGCCGTGGGCGGACTGCGCGGCTGCAAATCCTTCATCTATGAAGGCGGGCACCGCGTGCCATTCCTCGTGCGCTGGGGCGACGGCACCACCGCCGGATCGAAGATTCCGCCCGGCAGCGTGTCCAGGCAGCTCATCGGCACGCACGACACCGTGGCCACCTTCGCGGAACTCGCGGGCGTCAAGCCAGGGGCGAATCAAGCGGTGGACAGCGTGAGCCTCCTGCCCGTCCTGCGCGGCGATGACCGGCCCGTGCGCCAGCACCTGCTCATTCAGGGCAGCCCGAACCGCGACGCCCTGGCTGAACCCTTGCCCGAACCGGGCCAGAGCTACGTCGCCGCCTACGCCGCCGTGGGCCGGAACTACATCGCCGCTCACGCTGCCGTGGCAACCAAAGGCAAGCCGGCAAAATCCCCGAGCGACCACATGCCCCACGCGCTGCGCGAAGGGGCGTGGAAGCTCACTCTCAACATCGCCGACCAGCCCGCCGCTCTCCACAACCTCGACGAGGATCTTGCCGAGCAGAAAAACCTGATCGCGGAACCGCTCCAGGCGGAACGCGTCAAACGCATGGAACAACTCTATCGCAAACTCCGTGCCGCCAAACGCACCGTGCCGGTGCATGAGTGAGCTTCAGTTCGAAAAAGTTCTTCCCATGAAGCGACTCACCCTCACCATCCTCCTTTCGGCAGCCGTCATTCCGCATCCGGCATTCCCGGCGGAGTCCAAGCCCAACGTCATCGTCATCCTCTGCGACAATCTCGGCTACGGCGATGTCGGCTGTTTCAATCCCAAGGCCAGTCAGCCGACGCCGCGCATCGACCGCATGGCGCAGCAGGGCATGAAGTTCACCCATGCCTACGCGGCGGCCCCGGTCTGCACGCCGTCCCGCGCCGCGTTGATGACCGGCTGCTATCCGCGCCGCGTGGGCCTCGATCTCGCGCCCGGCCAGCGTCCCGTTTTGAAGCCTGTCTCGGCCTATGGCCTGCACCCGGATGAGATCACCGTCGCCGAGGTGCTCAAGCAGCAGGGCTACGCGACGCTGTGCATCGGCAAATGGCATCTCGGCGACCAGTCGGAGTTCCTGCCCACACGGCAGGGCTTCGACGAATACTTCGGCATTCCCTACAGCGACAACATGACGACCGACCCGAAGCGGAACTTTCCCACCCTGCCGCTGATGGAGGGGGAAAAGGTCATCGCCGCGGACGACGACCTGAGCCTCTTCACCCGGCGTGGCACGGAGCGCGCCCTGAAGTTCATCGAGCAGCACCGCAGCGGTCCCTTCTTCCTCTACTTTCCGCAAGTCACGCCTGGCAGCACCACTCATCCGCCCGTTTCGCCCGCGTTTCGGGGAAAGAGCGGGAACGATGCCTGGGGCGATTCCGTCGTGGAACTCGACTGGTCCACCGGACAGATTCTCGACAAGCTTGATGCGCTCGGTCTGGGCGAAAACACGCTCGTCATCTGGACCAGCGACAACGGCGCACCCTTCGCCGGCAAGGGCATCGGCTCCAATCTCCCGCTCAAGGGCGACGCCTACAGCGTCGCGGAAGGCGGCATGAGGATGCCCTTCATCGCCCGCTGGCCCGGGCGCATCCGCGCGGGAGCCGTCTCCGCCGAGGTCATCACGCTCATGGACCTGTTGCCCACGCTGGCCGCGCTCTCCGGCGGCACCAGGCCCGCCGACCGGATCATTGACGGCCACGACATCCGCCCGCTGCTCTTTGGCGAGGCGGGAGCCCGTTCGCCCTACGACGCCTTCTTTTACTATTACGTGACCCAGCTCCAGGCCGTCCGCAGCGGCCCGTGGAAGCTGTATCTGCCGAACAAGGGCGCTTTCACTCAGTTCGGCGCCAGGACCGCGCCTGCCGAGGGGCATCTCTACAACCTCACCGACGATCCCGGGGAAAAGGACGACCAGTTCACCCGGCAACCCGAGGTCGTCAAACGCCTCCTCGCTCACGCCGAGGCCGCTCGCGCCGATCTCGGCGAGGCGGACCGCCCCGGCAAAAGCGTCCGCCCCGTGGGCAAGGTGGAGCATCCCACTCCGAGGCTTTTGAAACCGTGAAGCGCG
>JBAYGL010000434.1:0-4718 GCA_041666725.1 Limisphaerales bacterium | reverse complement strand
CGCCGTGAGCCGTTCAAGATTCTCGCGCTCCACCTTGAGCTGTGCCGTGAACTCCGCGTGTTCGGTGCTCGCGGTCTTGAGGCCGGCTTCGCGCTGTCGTTGGGCGGCCAGCTGCTCGCGCTGCAACTCGAACTTGCACAGGTTTTCGCGCTCCTCGATGCGCGTGAGCCGCTGGCGCAGGGCGTTTTTTTGCGCGCGGGTGAGCTGGACGAGGCGGCTGTCCCAGCGGGTGACAAGCCGGACGCGGGCCTCGCCCTGGGAGTTTTCCAGCGCGGTGATTTCGGCCTGGAGCTGCCCGGAACGCTGGGCGAAGACGGCTTCGCAGCGCTGGTTGAGCCGCGTCTCCTGCGCCTGCTGGTCGCGCTGGAGCTGCTCCTCGCGCGCGGCGAACGTCCGCACCGTGTCCCGCAGACGGCGGAGGAGATCGAGTGTCTCCGTTGTGGAGGCTGGCCTACTCACAGTCGCGGTGGATTTTGGCGAGCGTCAGCTCCAGCGTCTCGATGCTGGCGGTGGCGGTGTTCACGCGGTTGAAAAGTTCCTCGAGGTAACGCTTCTCGAACTCGTCGGCCTTGGCGTCCCGCCAGTGCTCACGCGTCTCGATCCAGCGGATCGAAAGCTGCTTGGTGAGCGCGGTCAGGCGCGTGCGGGTGGGGTTGAGGCTCATGGCGAGATGCACTGGGTGGCGCGTCGGCGGGTGGAAGTGCAGTGCGGGCGAAGAAGGCCCGGCTCGCGGCGAATTTCAAATTGCCAATTGAGAATTGAAAATTTGCAATCGCCCTCCTCCCTGCTCCGTCCCCCTGCGTCAGTCGAGGGAGGGCCAGTCAGCGAAGATCGGACGCCTGGGCCCGACAGGGTTGGTTGTGCAAGCGGCTTCATTCGGCAGGCGGGGTGGCCGCCGGCACCTCGGCGGACGGTGCCTTTATTGCGGCGTAGGCGTGCAGCGTCTCGATGATCTGCGACAGCGAGGCGACCGCCTTGCCCATGTCGGTGACGAGAGTGTGGCGGAGCAAATCCGCATGGCGGGCGGTTGGCTCGACTTCGATGGGGTAGTCCCGGAGCCACCGCTTGATGGTCTTCAGTTTCGTTTCGGCCTCTTCGAGCGACTGCTTGGCGCGGCGGACGGCGACGAGTTCGGCCTGGATGTTATGGCGGACGTTGCCGAGCTGGGCGCTGAAGAGTTCCTGCTGCCGCTCCTGCAGCTCGATGGTGCGGCGTTTGACCTGTTGAGCCCAGTGGGGACCGCGGTCGTCCTGCAACCACATGCGCTTGCGGACGACTTCCTCGCCGACCTCGTCCACGGCGGCGCGCGCCTTTTCAAGATAGACGAGCAGTTCGATGCGGAAGGCTCCGACAGCCTCGACGGACGTGATGCGGGCCTGCTCGGGCATGGTCAGCGCTGGTGGAGATACTCCTCGATCTTCTGGGCCTTGCGCAGGAGGAAGGGTCCGTGCTGGTTCGAGACTTCGACGAACTTCTTGAGCGCCTTCATGGTCTGGCGGAACTCCTCGGCGAACTTGGCGTGCTCCTGGTCCTGCCACGAGTCGCCCAGCGCGGCGAAGCGCGCCTGAAGCTGCGTGGTGCGCTCGGACACCTCGACGTTGAAGCGGCGCAGTTCCTCCGCGAAGCGCCGCACTTCCGCGGGATCAATGATGGCCTGGGACATGGCGAAGTTGGTTTGCCCGCCATGCGTGACGGGCTGGTGGGGGAAAACTAGCAAACCAGCACGGCGCGGCCAACTGTCTTCGCCTACGGAAAAATCCGCGCGCCCGGCTGCCAGACGGCGCGCCCGGACATTTTGCCAACCTCCCCGGAACCATGGACGTCTCACCGGGCGCATCTTGCTGTCCCCCGGCCTCGACCTGCCAGGCAAGCGGAGACGCTTGCGACACGGCCGGCCGGAGGCCGGCGCTACGTAGCGCCCGCGTCTTCGCGGGCCGTATCGCCGGCGTCCCCGCCGGCTCCGCTTTGGCGGCAGTGTCAATGTGCGCCCGTCTCACCCGGCGAAGAAGCGGCAAGAGAACACCCCAAAAAGTGACCGCGCAGGAAGGCGCGATGCAAGGCACGGACGCCCCTGACCTTACCAGTGCATCACGAAGCCGCCGTCCACGTTGAGGGTCTGGCCGGTGATCTGCGCGGCGCGGTCGGAGGAGAGGAAGACGACCATGTTGGCGATGTCCCCGGGGGACTGCCAGCGGCCCAGCGGGACCACCGCGCGGATTTTCCCGGCGGCCCATTCCTCGTAACCGAGGCGCTTGCCGGGCGGCTGCTGGTCGTGCCACGCGCGCCAGACGGATTCGTTCAACGGCGTCTTCACCATGCCGGGGCAGACGGTGTTCACGCGGACGCCGTGGGGCGCGAGATCCTTGGCGAGGCATTGCGCGAAGTTGATGTTCGCCGCCTTGGACGCGCTGTAGGGCGGGTCCGTCTGCGAGCCGATCTGCCCGGCGACGGACGCGATGAAAACCAGCGTGCCCTGCTTCCGCCCGATGAGCCGCGGCGCGACGGCGTGCGCGAGATTCGTCATGCCCATCACGTTCACCTCCAGCACGCGGGGCCAGTCCGCCGGCGTGAGGTTGGTGAAGGGAAAGCCAAATTTGCCGGACCCGATGGCGGCGGAGTGGACGACGTGGTCGATGGGGCCAAGCTGCGTCTCGGTCGCCTGCAGCGCGGCCTCGATGGTTTCGCGGCGCGTCACATCCACAGGGCAGCCCAGCGTCGGAACGCCACGGCTCACGGAAAGTTCGCGGGCAATTTCACCGACCCCGGGCGTGACATCCCAGAGCGCGACCTTGCAGCCCTCGCCGGCAAACAGCTCCGCCGCCGCGTGTCCGATGCCGCTGGCCCCGCCGGTGATGACCACGACGTGATTCCCTAAGTTGAGATCCATTCGCGATAGTGTGGTGATTCCGACGCGCGGTTCAATCCGAACTCAGGAGAAGGAATCCGACCACTGCTGCGCACGGGTAAAATCCAACTCTGAAGTTGTGCCCGCGAAACACGCGAAATGACGCGAAAAATGCTTAACTGCCGCCTGTGCGCTGGCTGGACGGGTTTCAATGTGCGGGCGTCGCCAAACTCGTTCCGCTTTCGTGTGTTTGGCGTGTTTCGCGGGCCACGGCTGAACTGAACCCGGATTCCGAAGTTCAGCCACGAAAGAGCGCAAAGCACACAGAGGAGCCGGGCCGGGGATGGATGGGAGCGGGAAAACATCCACCCGGCCCGTTTTTCTGCCAGAAGCCTGACTTTGTGCTCTATGCGCCCTTTCGTGGCCATTCCGTTTCGGAGTTCGGGCTGAACAGCGACCTGAGCGGAGGAAACCGTCAAGCGGAGCGGGCTGGACGGACATGGTGGCCGCATTGCGGGTGCATCTCGATTGTATCCCGCTGGTTGTCCGAGCCGGGCAAGCGGGACGCTTGCGGCACGGCCTGCCGGAGGCCGGCGCTACGTAGCGCCCGCGTCCCGCGGGCCGTATCGCCGGCGTCCTCGCCGGCCTGTGGGGCGTGCGCACAAACGCTTCGCCTAGATTCAGACGCCCGGCTTTCAGGGTTCCGTCGGTGCCCCGTGCAGCGCCTCGTGGACGGTGCGGACGAGATCATCCGCGCTGAAGGGCTTGTGGAGGAAGGTTTGCACGTTGAGTTCCTTCAGGAGCGGCGAGCCGGCCAGGGAGCCCGAACCGCTGACCGCCACGACCTTGACCCGGGGCGCGAGGACCCGGACCGCACGGATGGCGGCCGGCCCGTCCATGATCGGCATGTCCATGTCCGTGATGAGCAGGTGCAACCCGGCCAGATTCTGCGCGCACAGGCCGACGGCTTCCGCGCCATCCTTGGCGGTCACGACCCGGTAGCCATAGGCTTCGAGCGTCTGCGTGGCGATGCTGCGGATCGCGGCCTCGTCATCCACCACGAGGATGAGTTCTCCCCTGCCCATCGGCAGTGCGAGCTGCTCGACGGCGGCGACGGTGGCGGCAGTCGTCTCCTGGGCCGGCAGGTAGACTTTGAACGTGGTGCCCATGCCCACCTCGCTTTCCACGGTGAGGAAGCCACCGTGGTTTTTGGCGATGTTGCGGACGGTGGAGAGGCCCAGGCCCGTGCCCTTGTCCGGGGCCTTGGTGGTGAAGAACGCCTCGAAGAGGTGCTCACGCACCGCCGGCGTCATGCCCATGCCGGTGTCCTTCACCGTCAGGACCACATACGGGCCCGGCTTTGCATCCGGCGAGAGCCCAGCGTCCGTTGTCTTCAGGCGGACATTGCCGGCGCCCAGCGTGAGCGTGCCGCCCTTGGGCATGGCGTCGCGGGCATTGACGCACAGGTTCAGAAGTATCTGGTGCAGCTGGGTGGGATTGCCCAGCAGCGTCCAGGTGTCCAGGGCCACATCAGTGTGAAGTTGGATGCCCTGGGGAAAACTGTGCCGGGTGAGGTTGATCATCTCCTGGATCAGGTGCTTGGGTTGCACGACGCCCTGCACGCCCTCGGCTCCCCGGGCGAAGGTGAGGATCTGCTTCACCATGCCCGCGCCGCGCTTGGCGCTGCTGTAGATGGCGTCGAGCATGCGGGCCGTATTGGGATTGGGATCCTTGCTGACCTGCTTCAGCATCTCGACGCTCATGAGGATGGGCGCGAGGGCGTTGTTCAAGTCGTGGGCGATGCCGCCGGCCAGCGAGCCGAGGCTCTCCATGCGCTGGCTCCGCAGGAACTTCGCCTCCAGCAGCTTCTTCT
>JBAYGL010000433.1:0-4723 GCA_041666725.1 Limisphaerales bacterium | reverse complement strand
CAGGTGGCTCAGGAACAGATGCGCCGAATACGGCACCGGCTGGCGGCGGCGCAGGTCGCGGCCCAGTTCGTAGATGCCGGTGCCAGCGTCGCAAATGAACATCTCCCCGCCGCAACGCACTTCAACGCAGGGCGTGTTCCCTCCGTAAACGCGCGCCCACTGCGCGGTGGTCGGGATGGACCCCCGCGTGCCCCAGAATTTGACGATGAACTCCATGTTCAACTCTCGTGATAAACGAACACGCCGTCCGCCACCTGCACCACGTCGCCGTCCCGCAGCACGGCGGAATGCACCTTCAGGCCGTTGAGCAGGACGCCGTTGCGGCTCTCGTTGTCCAGCAGCTCGTAGCCCTCCTGGTGACGGCGGATGAATGCGTGCCTCCGCGAGGCGCGCGCCGAATCGATGCGGATGTTCACCGCTTCATCCCGGCCCATGACGAACTCGTCGCGGTCCAGCGGGATCATCCGGGGCGCGCCGCTGCCTTCAACCTGCTGCAGGCGGTGCCGTCGCACGTCCCGCTCACGCCTCGCGGCGACGATGAGCGTCGGCACGGTCGAGTCGGTGCGGCGTCGGGAAGTGGAGTTTTCTGGCATGGGATCTCGATTGGGAATCAGAACGGCCTACCTTTGCCCGACGGGCCTTTCTGGTCAAAACCTCTCTGGCCGACATCCCGTGCGCCCATCCGCACCGGCGTCGGGCCGTGCCGGAAAAAGCTGCTGTCCGGCGTGCCCTTGAAAAGGCGCGGAATGAACGGAAAATCATCGGTGAGCACGTAGTGATATGTGCCCTGCGGAAATTCCGGCGTCACGCCAAAACGTCCGTTCGCCTCGTCGAGATCGCCCGTGCCTTTCACGAACTGGAAGTCCTCGACGTAGCTGCCGTCAAATTTCCCGCCCGGCCCGCTGGTGCGCGTGCCTTGGCGCAGCTTGTAGCTCGACTTCATCCGCTTCACCGGGCTGCCCGGGCTCTTCGCATCACTGAAGTCCCACGGGCCATAAATCGGAAACCCATCCGCCGCCCAGCCGACTTGCACGACCCGCTCCTTGCCGCCGGTGAGTTTCTCCACGAGGCCCGCCGGCATCCCATGATAGTGATACACGCCGGTCGGCTGGACATGCGCGTTGTGCCGGTCAATGCCCAGCTTCTGCGAACCGCTGATGGGGTCCAGGGTCCAGCCCGAACGCGGATCCATCTGCCACCACTCCGCCGCGCCGGGATCGAACACCACGCCGTTGAGGCCGACGCCGAAGGGATACATGCCCAGCCTGGTGAACGTGGCGTTCTCCTTCGGCTGGAGCGGGACGCGGAAGTTGTAGTTCTGCGCCGCGATGACGTTCGGGTTGCCGCGATTTGGAAACTGCCCCGGGGCGTGGTCCGGCAGGCCGTTCGCGCGGATGACGCGGAAGCCGCCTTCGGTCGTGATGCTCACCTGGCTCGGCGCGGGACTCTGGCCGTCGCCCGCCGGAGCGGCGTATTGCTTGCCCTTCTGCTCGCCCCCGCCGCCACGCCCGCCGGGGCCTTTGGGTTGGGGAGGGCGATTTTGCGCGTGGAGGAATGCGGCCAGCGAAAACGCCGACAGCGTGACAATCATTGCCTTCGACAGGCGGGTCGAGGTGAGGTGAGGCATGGCGGGTGGTCAGTTCCAGACTATCGGGACGGACGGGTGATTGCCGAGAAAACAATTCCCGGGCTCAGACTGCGAAAAAACGCGGCGGACGGACCGGGCACACGACTGCTTCCGGTCCGCCCGCCGTTCGCCCACACGGGCAAAATGAAATGCGGTGCTCATGGCGATGGCACGAGCGCGGCGCGGCGGGCGACGGGCCGCAGCGACTCGTCGGTGAGGGTTTTAAGGAAGGCCACCAGCGCGTGCAGGTCGGGCGGCGGAAGACGGATGCCGCCGGGCGGGTGCTTCGCCAAGTTCGGGTCCAGCGTCTGGCTGCGCTGCACGTTGCGAATGTAGTGGAGCACGGCCTCCTCCAGCGTGCGATGCCGCCCGTCGTGCATGTAGGGCGCGGTCAGTTCCACGTTGCGAAGCGAGGGCACGGCGAACTTGCCCTTGTCGCCCTCGCGACCGGTGACGAGATAGCGGCCCAGGTCCTTCGGTTCGCGGTCGAGACCGTTGTTGGCGAAGGCGATGTTTTGGAAGAGCGGCCCGCCGTGGCAGTGAAAGCAGTCCGCGCCGAACTGGCCGCGCCGCGGGTCGTGCTCCGTGTGAAACAGCTCGAAGCCGCGCTGTTCCTCCGGCGTGAACTTCGCCTCGCCACGCATCACGCGGTCGAACTTCGCGTCAAAGGAAGTGACGGTCAGAAGGAACTGCTCCAGCGCCAGCCCGACGCGCTCCGCCGTGATGTCCGGCGTCCCGAAGGCGCGGGTGAAGAGGGTGGCGTAGGTAGGGCGAGACTCCGTCGAGCCCTGTTTGCCGATGGAGTCGGCGCGAGCGGAGCGAGCATCTCGGTTCGTGCCCGTCGGAAGGATGCCCGCTTTGCCGGCCTCGCTGCGCTCGTTCGACGGCTCGACAGAGTCTCGCCCTACCAGTTTGCGAAGGACATCCGGCAACGTCTCGTGCATCTCCAGCTCGTCCTGAATCGGCATGAGCGCCTGCTGGCGGAGCGACTTCGCGCGACCGTCCCAGAAAAACTCCGACTTCCATGCGAGGTTGTAGAGCGGCATCGCGTTGCGTTTCCCCTCCCGGCCGTCCACGCCGAGGCTGAAGGCGCGGCCTGCGTCCACCGTGCCTCCGTCCATCTGGTGGCACGACGCACACGACTGCTTCTCGCCCCGCGAGAGCAACGGGTCATTGAACAGCCGCCGTCCCAGCGCGACACCTTCCTCCGTCAGCGGGTTGTCCAGCGGCAGCGCGGGCTTGGGGAAATGCCCGGCGTAGGTGAAGCGATACGGCGTGCCGACGGAGTTGGTGGGGCGGGGTGTCCCCACCCCGCCGCCGGCGACCCGCAAGCCAACGTCGTTCGGCGGCGCGGTGAGGATACCGCGCACTACCAGCGGCGGTTGCAAACCGCCGGCGGGGCCGGCAGTGAAGGCTCCCACAACGCCTTCGCGCAACCAGTCCGCCAGCTCATCGCCTTCGCGCGAATGCGTGAAACTCGTGTCATGATCCAGCGTGAGCTCACCAAACACGGTCGCGAGGTCGAAATCTAGCCGCACGGCGACGGGCACAGGGCCGACGGCCAGCGTCACCGGCACCTCCACCGCCATCAACTGCCGGTCGGTTGCGAGGTGCCATGAGAAGCCGGCCGTGGGGAAGGCCGGACGCGGGCCGCCAGTTTCCGGCCCCGGCAAGGCGGGCGAAGGATGACTCAGCCCCGATGCCGCAAGGCCCGTGTTCAAGGGATTCACCCGCTCGCCGCCCATCCCGTAACGCCCGTCCGCAAAGCGCGGCGGCAAAACCCACTTCCCTTCGAGCGCAAGGAAGACATAGCCGCCCTGCCAGTTCCAATGCAGGCCGTTGACCTGCGGATTCAGCGGATGCGCCGCGTCCCACTGCGCGGGGCTGGCGTGGTTTTCCTCCGCCGGCACGCCGATGTTGAAGCGCAGCCGGTCATAATCGCCCGCCGGCAGGCCGCGCAGCACGAAGTTCGTCCGGCCTTCGCGCGCGCTGATGAAGGCAAACCAGTGGTGCTTCTCCAGCCACGCACCGTTCACACGCCTCACGGCGATGCCGGAAAGCAGCATGTCCAGGCGCGTCACGGCGATGGACTGTCCGGCGGCGTTCGTGCAACGAAGCTGATCGAACACCAGCGGCCCGCCCCGGAAACACGGCTCGATGGACACCGTCACTTCCGACTCCGCGCCGCGTGCGCGCTGACTGAGCCACAGGAGCAAGCCCAGCCCCGCGAGCAGCGCCCACACGCGGGCGATGCGCTGGTTGGTGCTGAGTTGCTGCGGCTTCATGGCTTATTGAATCGTCACGCCGCCCGTCAGCGTGTAAGTCGCGCCCTGCGCCTGGCCGGGTGGCGGGGGGAAGGTGACGACGACGTTTTGCGCACCCGTCGTCGCGTTGCCGGGGATGACGAAGGTCGCGACCACCGTGCCCTGCGCAGGCCGCGAAATGCTCGTGCCCGTGATGCTGCCAAGCGTGACCGTCTGCGGCAGAATCGTCTGGCTCGTCATGGGATCGGTGAGCGGCGGCTGCGGCGGATTCGAGGGCAGCGTGATGGTGACGGTCACGGTCGTGCCGCGCGCGGCCGTGCCGCCGGGCGCGGTGGTGGTGGAAGTCCCGCCGCCGGCAGCGTTCACGGTGAAAACGTTTGTTCCCGTGATGGTCATCGCGGGCTGGCCCTGCGGCACCGGAAAATCAATCACGATGTTCTTCTGTCCGGTCGCGGACGGCAGCGTGAACGTGGCCGTCACCGCGCTGCCGTTGTAGGAGACCCCGGTCCCGGTCACGCCGCCGAGTGTGACGGAATTGGGAACGGTGCCGTTGGGCGGGAGGTTCGTGCCACTGAGGGTGATGGTGACGGTTGCGGAGACGTTCGCGTTGCCGCTGTTCGGCGTGACGCTCCCGATGGTCGGCGGGACCGGCGTGCTGGCCGTGTTCACCGTGAAGGCGTTCGTGCCGGTGATGGTCATCGCGACTCCGCCGGTCGGTGGTGCCGGGAAGGTCACGACGATGTTTTGCAGGCCGGTCGTCGCGGGCAGCGTGAAGGACGCCATGACCGCGCTGCCGTTGTAGCTGATGCCCGTGCCGCTGGCGCTTCCGAGT
>JBAYGL010000432.1:0-4724 GCA_041666725.1 Limisphaerales bacterium | reverse complement strand
GGATTCGCAATGGCCGTAGTTGAGCCACAGCGTGAGGAACTGTCGCGCTGGCGGGAGGGCATGAAACGCCTTGTGAAGCGGGAACCATTCCCACGCGACCGCCAAACGTTCGCCTACCGTCCCGCAGAACTGGTTGGTTTGGCGGTTGGCATCGCGAAGGCCGAAAGCCAAAGCGGTGCGTCCGCTGCGTGGATTCGGTCGGTTTTTCAAGACTTACCCAGTAAGAGCCCTCCAACAAACGCGTGGGCGCTCTTGCTTTACCACTACGCTGCTGCCGTTGTCGGCCTCGCGTTCCCACTCGTAATCCCAGCCCGACTTTCCGAATACGATACCACCGAGCTCGCATTGCTGATTGCGCTGCAGGAACAAGGCAAGGTGTTCAAGACATCCGAGTTCGAGCCGAGTGCAGTTCAGAACGCTTTGCTCGAACGCGTAGTAACCGAAAGCCCCATTGCTCGTGATACCGAAAGACTGGCGGCTTTGTATGGTGCCCTATCGTTGAGCCTGAAAGTGCGCGTTTCGACGCTCGCTCCGATAGCGGCTGCCCAATCATCAAGCCCGTTCGTCCACCCGATTCCCACAGCCACGATTATGAAACAGAAAATTCTCTTTCTCGCCGCGAATCCGACCGGCACAACGAAATTGGCACTCGATGAGGAATGCCGACAAATCACGGAGAAGATCAGGGCTGCCGACCACCGTGACTCACTGGAATTGATTACTCGTTGGGCGGTGCGCCCAGAGGACTTGCTCCAGCACTTGAATGAGCACAGACCCCATGTGGTTCATTTTAGCGGTCACGGCACTCCTACAGAGGAGATCGTTCTTCTGGACAAGGACAGGAATTCGATGACGGTTCCTGCACCGGCTCTCAAGCAGCTCTTCACTACGCTGAAGGACAACATTCGTGTCGTAGTCCTAAATGCTTGCTATTCGAAGCCGCAGGCAGTCGCGATCACCGAAGTGGTGGATTGTGCGGTCGGTATGAACAAGGCAATCGGCGACGATGCAGCGATCGCGTTTGCTGCGGCGTTTTATCAAGCAATAGGTTTCGGCCGGTCGGTCAAAGTGGCATTCGAATCCGGAAAGACCGCTTTGATGTTGGCTGGGATTCCTGAGGAAAAGACACCAGAACTGCTGTGCAGAAAGGGCGTGAACCTGGCCACACTCGTCTTGATCCAGCCAACTATCGCACCGGGAAACCCCAAGTAGGCCCATCGGATTCCGGCGCTGCTCCGCCGGTGGGCCTAAAGAACAGCGCGTTGAACGCACCGGAGGGCCGCGCAAGCTCGCGCCGGAGGCAGACCATTCCAACAGGACTACCTGATAAAAAGAAGGGATCTCCAAAGGCTGAAGAAATCCGCCATGGGAAAAGACTGCAAGAACAACAGTTCACTATCCTCAAACAGGCAGCCTCGTTGGTCTATAGAACCCGCAACGGGGCGCGGACTCTAAACGAAGCGATGCATGCACGCTCGGCCTCGGTGAGCAGAAGTGAAATACAGCAACTCCGGGAGCAGCACAGCGAAATCAAGGAGTTGTTGTTCGAGGAGATCGCGATCTTGCCGCCAGCTATTTTCAGAATTCTGCACAGCCAAGGTCACGCGTTGCACAGCTACTGCGTCGCAGTGGAGAGGATCCTACACCAAAGAGGGAAGCGTCAGGCCGCGATGAACAATTTAGATTCGCTAGAAGAGGGCTATTTGCTCCTTGATGAGGGATACCACCAATTGACCGAAGCGATACGTGCGGAACTTGGTGTGTCCGGTGGCTAACGCAGAAATGAAAGCCAAGAGAACAGCGCGGAAAGTCGTCTTTGTGTTGAACGACAGTGATGAGATGCTCAAGGAACTTTCGAGTTTTTGCGAATCGTTTGGGGTTCGCGTCGTCACCTCGCAATGTGTAGGTGAAGCCGTTAAGCTTGCCAGAGAACTGGCCGCAACGGGGGCCGCTGTTCTTGCGTTTGTTGATTTGATGTTGCCCTTGTCTTTATCCGATCTGAATCCACTCAGGAAGACGATCGAGGAACGGCGCAGAAAGATACAAGGATGCCTCGCAGACGGTGCTGGCAGAGAGCAGCGACTTATTGAGGCTAGGAAAGAGTTTGAAGCACTCGATAGGCAAACTGAAGCCCTTATCGATGCTGAGGGCGGGCTCACATTTCTTCGAGAATGCAGCCCGTGGATACAGGAGTGGCGAATCGTTATAATGAGCGCCGCTTCGTTCGAGTGCATTTCAAAGTCCCGGGAAACGGGAGTTTCACTTCAGAAAGTTCTGCGTGTTCCCGTATCATCTGATGAGCTTGAGTCGGTCGTTGTTGAGTTCTTGCGGGGTGAATGATGAGCATTTGCGCGAGTTGCTCAACGTCGCCAGCGGCGGCGTGGTGTTCACCACGATTCAGAAACTCTTTCCTGGTGAAAAGGGCGGCAAGCATCCGCTGCTTTCCGACCGGCGTAACATCATCGTCATCGCCGACGAAGCGCACCGCAGCCAATACGATTTCATTGACGGCTTCGCCAAGCACATGCGCGATGCGTTGCCCAAGGCATCGTTCATCGGCTTCACCGGCACGCCGATTGAAAGCGGTGACAAAAACACGCAGGCCGTGTTCGGCGATTACATTGACGTTTACGACATCCTGCAATCGAAGGAGGACAAGGCCACCGTGCCGATTTATTACGAGGCGCGGCTGGCGAAGATTGATTTGAAGCCGGAGGAACGCCCGAAGATTGACCCGAACTTCGAGGAAGTGACGGAAGACGCGGAGGAATCCACGAAGGAAAGCCTGCGCCGGAAGTGGGCGCAGTTGGAAGCGATGGTCGGGACGGACAAACGCATCGCGCTCGTGGCGGAGGATTTGGTGAAGCATTGGGAGGCGCGTTACGCCGCGATGGAAGGCAAGGCGATGGTGGTTTGCATGAGCCGCCGCATTTGCGTGGAGCAGCTTGCTCTTTTACCATGCCGGCCTATGCTCGTTCCATGCTCGATTGGAGCCATTGTCCCGCCGTGGAACGCATCCCCGGCAAGGTAAGCGGAGCGTGGGTGTTCAAAAACACCCGTGTCCCGGTGCGAGCGCTTTTCGAGAACCTTGAGGACGGCGCGCGGGTGGATGATTTTCTGGAGTGGTTTCCCGGCGTGACGCGCAACCAGGTCGAAGCGGTCCTGCACCACGCCGAGCAAAGTCTCGTGGCGGCGTAGGATTCGCCAGAGCTTCCCATGAAAATCCTGTTCGACCAGGGAACGCCCGCACCGTTGCGCCACAAGCTTGCGCCTCACATAGTCGCAACCGCCTATGAGATGGGATGGGCCGACTTGAAGAACGGTGATTTGCTGCGGGAAGCGGAAAGCGCGTTCGAGCTGTTCATCACGACGGATCAGAACCTCGGGTATCAGCAAAACCTCAAGGGCCGGAAGCTCGCGATTCTGGTTTTGCCCACCACCAGTTGGCCGGAGATTCAGGGGCACATTCCCGAAATCGTGTCCGCCGTGGCGGCAATCAAGCCAGGTGATTACCGCGAGTTGGAGTGGTGATGCTGTATCCGGGCGGGTTCCGCGTCATCAGAAAGGGTCCCCTTCCATCGAGTCGGCCACTTGCTGGAGGTGTTGGAGATGATCAGCGTGCCTTTTGTCCCGCTCCGCAAGCCGCCTCAGGCCTTTACGAATCACAGCCTCCGCTTCCTTCACCAGTTCCAGCTCGGCTTCCTTCTGCTTCCATTCTGGCGAGGGGCGCAGATGGTCCAGGGTGACTTCCGTTACATGCCACCAGCAGGAACGCCCAGAGATTCCACCGCCCGACAGCCAGCGCACCTCGACTTTGATATTGTGCTCCTTGATGGCTTCGCGAGTGGCTTTGTCCGTCACATGCTCCGTTTCAAACTGGACTGCTTCAAAGAGCTTGCCCATCCGCCACGCCCACCGCTTGCCGATGACTTCCTTGATGTTCGACTCTGAAATGTCCGCGCCCTTGTAGCGCAGCACCAGCACCACCTGCTTGAGCATCTCCCGCCACGCCCGCGCTCGTGGCGTCAGCCAGCCGAACCGGGCGTTGCAAGGCGGCGCTGCTTTGCGTTGCCCTTTCAACGGCTCCACCCTCGACCAATGGCCGAAGTAGCGGACACACCGCGCGCCCTTGTCTTCCGGCAGGCGGTGGTCCCAATCCTTCCGCAAGTAAGCGCCGAGATACCGGCCCAACGCCTCGCCATTGGACCGCATGGGTTGGAGTTGATGCCGCCCGAACCCGTAATGTTTGGCCGTGCGCCGCCAGTAGGCCCACTCCCGCTTGAGGGCCGCGTTGGCCGTCGCGTAGTCCGGCGCATACTGCGGCCTGCCCCAGATGTCCTTGGGCGGAAAGCACGCCGCGAAGTCGATATCGCCACGAATGTCCTCCCGGCACACCACCACGAGATGAAAATGGATGCCGCCGTTGCGGTGCCGCTCGGTGACGGTTACGCCGCACCGGTAACGCCTGGCAATCTCGTTGGTGAGCAGCGAGTGAAAGCGTCGTTGCGCTTCCTTCCGGTTCCGCAGGTTGCGGAATCTTCCGCCCGCGTCCACATCACCCAGGGTCAGGGTGAGGAAGCCGATGTGCTCGTTGCCGAACGTCTCCGCCATCCACTTGATGTTGTCGGTGAGCGCTTGCGCCTGCTTGCGACGCGGCCCCGGCAGCGGTGGCGGTTCATTCCCTGATGCAGTTGTTACAAATAGACAAGGAAGGAGCGGGGCGG
>JBAYGL010000431.1:0-4737 GCA_041666725.1 Limisphaerales bacterium | reverse complement strand
GTGTGGATGCCGCTCTCGGCGACGAGCAGTGCGGCGTGGTTCGTGCCGGGGCCGGAGAAAAGCCGCGTGGCGATGCGCTCGGTGGTGGCCATGTCCACGGTGAAAGACTTCAAGTCGCGGTTGTTCACGCCGATGAGCTGCGCGCCAGCGGCAAGGGCACGATCGAGTTCGGCTTCGTCATGGACTTCCACCAGCGCGGCGAGACCGGCGTCGGTGGCGAGCTGGTGGAACTCGCGGAGCTGGCGGTCATCCAGAATCGCGACGATGAGCAGGATGGCATCCGCGCCCCACTGGACGGCCTCGCGGATTTGCCGGGCATCAATGACGAAGTCCTTGCGCAGCAGCGGCAGGTCCACGGCGGCGCGGATGGCGGCGAGGTAGTCGAGCGAGCCTTGGAAGAACTTCTCGTCCGTCAGCACGGAGAGACAGCTCGCACCGGCAGCTTGATACTCCAGGGCGATCTTCACCGGGTCGAAGTCCGCGCGGATGACGCCCTTGGACGGCGAGGCTTTCTTCACCTCAGCGATGAGCGCCACGTCACCGCAACGGGGCTGGCGCAGCGCACCGAGGAAGTCGCGCAGGCCACGCTGCCGGAGAACCGCGTGCAATTCAGCGGCCGTCACCGGCTCGTTCGGGAGCTTGGCAATTTCAAGCCGCTTCTGGGCGACGATGGTGTCGAGGATGTTGGACAAGAGAAGTGTTCAGTATTCAGTGTTCAGTATTCAGTAACCAGAGTTCGGTCAGCCGTCGAGCCACGTTCGCGACTGAAAACTGAACACTGAAAACTGCCTACTCTTCTTCATCCGGCACGCCCTGCATCCGCTTCGCCGGGCAGCCCGCGCGGAGCCAGGCGTTCACGTAGTCGTCCAGCGCGCCGTCCATCACGGCCTGCACGTTGCTGGTCTGCACGCCGGTGCGAAGATCCTTCACCATGCGGTAGGGCTGGAAGACGTAGCTGCGGATCTGCTGGCCGAAACCGATTGCGCCCTTCTCGCCGTAGAAGCGTTCCATCTCGGACTTCTGCTGGTCCTCGCGGAGCGCGTAGAGCTTGGCCAGGAGCATCTTCATGCAGGTGGCCCGGTTCTGGTGCTGCGAACGCTGGCCTTGTGAGGCGACGATGATGCCGGTGGGAACGTGCGTGATGCGGACGGCGGTCTCGACCTTGTTCACGTTCTGGCCGCCCTTGCCGCCGGAGCGGAAGGTGTCGGTCTTCAAGTCAATCGGGTTGATGACGATGTCGTCCGCCTCCTCGATCTCCGCGATGACGTCCACGCTGGCAAAGCTGGTGTGACGCCGGCCGTTGGAGTCGAAGGGCGAGATGCGCACGAGCCGGTGAACGCCGCGCTCGGCCTTGGCGAAGCCGTAGGCGTTCTCGCCCTCGATGGTCATGGTCGCGCTCTTGATGCCGGCGACTTCGCCCTGAAGGATGTCGGTCACTTCCGCCTTCCATCCGCGCAGTTCAGCCCAGCGTTGATACATGCGCAGGAGCATGTTCGCCCAGTCCTGCGCCTCGGTGCCGCCCGCGCCGGCGTTGATGCTGAGAATGCAGCCGTTCTTGTCGTGCGGACCCTTGAGAAGGATGCGCAGCTCCATCGCGTCCACGTCCTTGACGAACTTGTCCAGGTCGCGCGTGACTTCGGCGACGAGTGCGGGCCGGGCTTCGGCGGGTTCAGCCTCGCCGAGCTCGACCATCACCTGGAAGTCGTCGAGCTGCTTTTCGGCCGAGACCAGGGGGTCGATCCGCTTGCGCAGGACGTTGGCCTCGTCGATGGCCTTCTGGGCCTGCTCGCGGTTGTTCCAAAAGGACTCCTGCGCCATCACCGAATCCAGCTCGGCGAGGCGTTTCTGCGTGCCGGGCAAGTCAAAGAAACCTCCGGACCTGGGCAAGTTTCTCCGCCGTGGCAATCAACTGGGCTTTGACCGCGTCGAACATAGGGCCGCGAATCTAAGGCGAAACTGCGGTTTGCCCAGCAGAATTTCCTCCGGAGACGGACACTTCCCTCTTGAACCGCAACTGCACCCTCTTGTCCAAAACCAGAACCACCTTTGACAGCAAAACCGTGAGCGCAACCACGACATAGACTCTTTGGCCGTCTGGCACAAAATGTCGCAATGGGGAGTAAAGAGAAAGTATCACCGCATGGCCAAGATACAGCGGGTAGGACCAGGCTGCGAGAGCGTTGTCAAACCGAGAATCTTTGAAAGCGGTGAAAATCCAAGGCATGCCGAGACCAACCAAGCCGTAGTAGCGCCAGTCTTGGAATCGGAGCGCGTGAAATTCTTGGTAAAAAAGGATGATCATTCCGATCGCCGCCAATGAAATCGAGCCAATCACCTGAGTCTGCAGGGCGAACCATCCCCGCCTTTCCAGCCACGTCATCAAGTGATAGGAGAGCACTCCGCCCATGAAAAATGGCCAGGCTGCGGGAGCAAAATAATACATCCAGTAGGTCCATTTACCGCCCCCCCCATACCAGATTGCCGCCCGCAACAGAACTGTCGCAAAAAAAATCCCGACCTGAGCCGATTTGGGCAGACGCAATACAAACGGGGCCAACAGGTAGAAAACTATCTCCACGGACACGCTCCATACTGCCTGAATGGCGATAAGGCTGTTAGGCCCGAGCCCCCCGGTGTTGGTGACGTAGCTGTAGAGTTCAGCCCAGTCACATCCGATGATCCCGAGGTTTGAAAGGGCAGCCCAAGTCTGAAACCAAGGATTGCGGCCGTCTGCCCATGCCGAAAGCGTGCCGAGCGGGTGCCCCACGAAAAGCCAGTAGGCAGAAGACAAGACTAGGAAGATGGTTAAAAAAATCCAATAGGCGGGATACAGGCGGAGAAAGCGGTTGAAATAGAACTCCAGCAAATGCGTTCGATAGCGCGTTGACAGCACCAAGGCCATGTAGAATCCCGAGATCACGTAAAATGATTCGACGGCCATGACCCCACCGCCAAAAAAGCCCAAACCAAGAAATGGTCCGACATGGGCGACGATTACGGACAAAGCGAGGATTACGCGTAAAGTGCCCATGTCCTGTCCGGATTTTCGTGGTTTTCTGGAATCATCCAGTCGCGTATTCGATAGTTTCTTGCACGACGGCCATTTGCGGTCGCTCGATGCCAGGGGCAGCCTTTGGAATCGGCCAATGAAAGCAAGCGTTATCCCAAGTTCATGAGGCGAAGCTTTTGCTGGTGATGGCCCGCGTGCGTATTATCATCCCTTCCACGCCATGCGCGCCAGATCGCTCATCCGCATCATGCAGCTCGGGGTCAAGAGCCTCCTGCTGCACAAGATGCGCTCCGGCCTGACGATGCTGGGCATCATCTTCGGGGTGTGCTCGGTCATCGCGATGCTCGCCATCGGCGAGGGCGCGAGCTACGAGGCGCAGGAGGCCATCAAGAAGCTCGGCTCCAGCAACATCATCCTCCGCAGCATCAAGCCTCCGCAGGACACAAAGTCCGCAAGCACCGGACGCAGCTACATCAGCGAATACGGCATCACCTACGGCGACGTTGCCCGGCTTGAAAGCACCATCCCGGGCATCCGGCGCGTGCTGCCCATGCGCATCATCCGCGACGAGGTGCGCTTCAACAACCTGGTCCAGCAGGCCCAGATCATCGGCACGCACCCGATCTACCCGGAGATGAGCAACGTGGAAATCCTGCGCGGGCGTTTTCTCAGCGAGACCGACGAGACGCACATGAACAACGTCTGCGTGCTGACCCTGAGCCTCGCCGAAAACCTCTTTCCCTATCAGGACCCGCTTGAGGAGGAGATCAAGATCGGCGCGGACTACTTCACCGTCGTCGGCCTCCTGCGGGAGCGGTCCGCCGCCGACAAGCGCCCCCAGTCCGGCCAGATGGAAGGCCGCCCGCTCGACAGCAACGTCTATGTGCCGCTGTCCACCACGAAGAGCCGGTTCGGCGAAACCATCTTCAAACGCAGCGCCGGGTCATATGAGGCTGAGAAGGTGCAGCTCCATCAAGTCACCGTTCAGTTCAACTCCGTGGACGATGTTGAAGTGGCCGTGCCCCAGATCCGAACGCTCCTGAAGCGCTTTCACCAGAAACAGGACTACGAGCTCATCGTGCCGCTGGAGCTGCTCCGCCAGGCCGAGCAGACCAAGCGCATCTTCAACATCGTGCTCGGCTCCATCGCCGCCATCTCGCTGGTCGTCGGCGGCATCGGCATCATGAACATCATGCTCGCCACCGTCACCGAACGAACCCGCGAAATCGGCATCCGCCGCGCGCTGGGCGCGAAGAAGAAGGACATCATCACGCAGTTTCTCGTGGAAACAGTCGTTCTCTCGGTGGGCGGCGGATTGATCGGTGTGGTCGTGGGGGTGGCGACCCCGCTGCTCGTCTCGGAGCTCACGGACATGAAGACCATTGTCACGCCAATGTCGGTCCTCATCTCCTTTGGCATCTCCGGCGCGGTGGGCATCGTGTTCGGGATTTACCCGGCCTCGCGCGCCGCAGCCCTGGACCCCATCGAGGCGCTTCGCCACGAGTGAGCCGGGTTCCGTTCCGCACCTCCGGGCTGATGGAAACGAAAAAGCCGCGTCCAGCAGGGCCGGACGCGGCTTCTCAAATTGGGCCGATGATTACTGCCCGGCCTTCACCGAGAGCAGTTCGATGTCGAAGATGAGCGTCGAGTTCGGACCGATGTCCTTGCCCGCGCCGCGTTCGCCATAAGCCAGATCGGACGGGATGTAGAGCTGCCACTTCGCGCCT
>JBAYGL010000430.1:0-4760 GCA_041666725.1 Limisphaerales bacterium | reverse complement strand
TGGCGAGCAGGTCGCCCAGCGTGAACATGTCGTCGGGGAAGTCGTCATCGGGAGCCATGGGAGCCTCCATGGACTGCAGGCGGCTCAGGCCCACGATCTGCGTGCGCGTGCCCATGGCGTCGCTGCGGCCCGCGCTGCGCAATCAAGGCCAAGGAAAAGCTTACCTCCGCCAACAAATGTGAGTAAAACCGCCGCACCTGCGGTATTTACTCACACGCACCCAAAAACTATGAAACACATCGACGAACCCCGCCTTGAAACGGACCTCGGCTACCGCTTTCAGTATCTCACTGAGTTCATGGGTTTCACCGAAGAGGACATCAAGGCCATCCACGGTGGCGCAGCCCTGCTCGCCCCGCTGGTGCCCGCATTGGTCGATGCCGTCTATGCGAAACTGATCTCCTACGATTGCACCTGGCGTCACTTCGTTCCGCGTCAGGACGGCTACACGGGCCAGACTCCCCAGAATGTTTCGAGCCTGACGATGGATCATCCTCAAATCCAGTTCCGCAAGCAGCACCTCGCGCGCTATCTGGAGAAGCTCGTCACCGCGCCTTACGACGGGAAGATGGTCCAGTATCTCGACTTCGTCGGAAAAATGCACACCCCCAAGGCCGGCAATCCGGCCATCGACGTGCCACTCGTCCAGATGAACGCCCTCATGGGCTTCGTGGCCGACGCCGTCAACGCCACCATCCTCGGCTCCAACCTGCCCGCAGACGCCAAGAGCAGCGCGGTGCGCGCGTTCAGCAAGCTGCTCTGGCTCCAGAACGATCTCATCAACCGCCACTACGCGGCGTGACCCGCGAGTTGAGTCTCGCCATCGTGCCGGCGGCTGGAAAATAGTCGGGCAGCCATGACGTCATCCTTGCCCTCCACCGCGAAACTCTTCCAGTTGAACAGCACCGACGGCGCGCTCGCCGTCATCGCCCCCGAACTCGGCGGCTGGCTGCTGCGTTACGCCCGCCCCACCCGGCACGGCCTCGTGGACGCCCTGCACTTCAGCCAGCCGGTCCTGGACCGTTACCCGAAGGAGATGTGGGCCGGGAATCCGCTGCTGTTCCCGATGGTGAGCTTCAACCACCTGCCGGGCCGGGAGCACCACTACACTTGGGGCGGGCGTGCGTTTCCGCTGGGCCAGCACGGCTTTGCACGGCGGTCCGTCTGGACCGTCGTGGCCAGGTCCGAGTCGGCGCTGACGATGGAGCTGACGGATAATGACGCGACGCGCGCGGCGTATCCCTTCAGCTTCCGACACCGCGTGACCTACCGGCTGGAGGGCGGCCGGCTGCACTTTGAACAGACCGTGGAGAACCGCGGCCCGGAGCCGATGCCCTTCAGCACGGGCATCCACCCGTATCTCCAGGTGCCGCTCACGCCACGGAGCGAACGCAACCGCTGCTTTGTAAAAGTCCCCGCCTGCCAGCGCATCACCACGGACGCGCATTACAGTTCCTTCACCGCCACGCCGCAGGCCGCGTTCGAACTCGCCGTCGCACAGGATGCCTCCGGCACGCTGTTCTTCGGCGAGTTTGCGAAGCAGGAACTCACCCTTGTGGATCCGGGGAGCGAACTTGAAATCGTCCTCAACTGGCAGGATGCCCCGCAGCACCGTTTCTGCGCCCTCTGGTCCCGCGCGACGGACGCCCCGTTCTACTGCCTCGAGCCGTGGACCGCGCTGCCCAACTCCTTCACCCGTGCACAGCCGGGCGAGATCACCGTGCTGCCCCCGGGGCAAACCTTCCGCGCGGCGATGTGGCTGGAACTGCGCGCGACCACCTGAGCCGGCGCCCCGTCCACCGCAACTGCGCCGTTGCCAAAAAACCGCCGGTCCCGCTAGAGTCCGCCCCATGAAGACCGCTCAGAAAGCCATTGCTCACCTTTCGCTCCTGATCGCGCTCGCCTCCGGCGCGCTGTTCCTTGCCGGCTGTGAAACACCCTCCGGTGGCACGGCGACGGGCGCAAACGATGTCGAGTCGTTGAAGACCGCCGCCAACGGCGGCGACGCCGACGCCGCCATGAAGCTGGGCGACGTTTACATGCACGGACGCGGCGTGCCGAAGAACAACATCGAGGCGGAGAGCTGGTATAAGAAGGCTGCGGAGCTTTACCAGAAGAAGTGACGGGCGGTGCCGTCACCCGTCGGCATGCTGGGAATGGCAGGGGCGTTTCTGTCCTCATGGAAGCGTCCAGCCCCCCCCCCGAGAGAACCCCGCAGGTGCGGCTCAACATCCTCAAAGGCCTGACCGACGGACTCAGGGGGAAGCAAGCCGGTAGAAAAGCCGCACGCCATTCGTGGGCGCAGGCAGCGACAGTTGAAAGATCGAGCCTGCGCTGGTGAAATTCGTCACATCCGTCCATGCCTGCAAGTCTGGCGAGCTCTGCATGCGGTAGAAGGCTCCGGGCTCCACGTGCAGGGTGTGTTCCAAGGTGCCGGCGGTTTTGACCGGATGATCAAGCGCAGGAGCTCCGGCAGCGGGAGTCACGACTTGGATCTTGGCAGCGTGGGCTACAATGCGGCCCGCAGCATTTGTGGCGGTCACGGTGTAGACCCCGTCGTCTGCTCCCTTTTGCAAATCGGTCAGCACCAGCGTGTCGTTTTGCGCCCCCGTAAGGCGAAGCCCGTCGGTCAGGGTGGCCCCACTCTTGCGCCATTGGTAATTCATGCCCGCCGGATTCAGGGCGGTGGCGCGCAACTGCACGCTGCGGGTTGGTGCTGCATATACTGGCCCGGGCATGGCTGGCAGATAAGGGATGGCGTGGTGCAGGCAGTTGGTGGTGACCTCCGGACCCGCCGCAAACGAGCGGATGCGGTATGACGGGGCGGGCAGGGTGTAGACATCGATGACCGAAAAAAGACGCACCCAATTGGTGGGGGCAAGCTTGCAGGACCAGAATGCTTCTCCAACGCGAACGACCGGTTCTTCAGGATGCCAGCCCGTCGCCCAGTAATCATAGCGGCGGTAGCTGCCGTCGGAACTCAGGAAGAAAACGGCATCCCCATAGGCGGCTGGAAACCACAGGTCACTCGTCAGTCGCCCCTCTTGTGGCACCATTGAACTGCAGAGGGAAAAACCGGCGGGCAGTTCGTTTACCAGTTCGCCCTGAATCACACTCCCAACGAGCGTGTTCGTGAAGGCTTCGCCCGGGTTCCATATCACGGCACCCTCACCGGGAAGGACGGACATGTCTGTTTCCGCCCACCCGATGCCGGGCGTGAAATAAACCGTGTCGAACCGGCCTGATGAAGTGATCTTGGTCACCCCAAGGCAGCTCGTGCGAACTCCTCCAAAGATATTTGGGACGGCATTCGGAATCGTGGTTTGCAGCGGGGCTCCCGTCCACGAACTGTTGAGCAGATGGGCCGAGATGAGGGAGTAGCCTGTCGGTATTGCGGTGTTGATGAATCCGACAGCATTGACTGAATACACTGTTTGGGCGGGAGCGCCTTGTCGAAGCAGGCATGACAAAACCAGCAGGAAGCTGACAAACAGCTTCGTCCTGGATCGCATGCGGTTGAGTTCTCCAGCCATCCTGCCCGCACGGTATCAGCTTCCCCGGCGTTGTGAAGCCGTAACTTGCCGCGCGGAGTTTTCTTTCGCAGAATCTGCGCCGTGAACCGTTTTGCGATTCTCCTCCTGGCCGCCTGCCTGCCGCTGGCCTCGCTTCATGCGCAGTCCGATGACGCGCTGCCCATCCTCGTGCAGGTGCTCCAGTCCGCCGAGGATCCCCAGGTGCAGCTGGACATTCTCAAGGGCCTGGCCGACGGCCTCAAAGGCCGGCGCGGCGTGAAGGCACCCGCCGGCTGGGACGCCGTCGCGGCCAAGCTCACCCAGAACGGCAGCGCTCAAGTGAAGGAACTCGTGCAGCAGCTCTCGCTCGTCTTCGGCAGCGCCAGCGCGCTGGCGGACATGCGCAGGCAGTTGCTCGACGCGAAGGCTCCGATCCCCCGGCGGCTAGCGGCGCTCGAAGCCCTCGTCGCGGCGAAGGACGCATCGCTGGCCGAGCCGCTGAGGCAGCTGCTCACGGAGCCGGCGCTGCGCGGAGCCGCGTTGCGCGGGCTTGCGACGTATGACGACCCGAAGACGCCGCCGGCGATTCTCGAACTGCTTCCCTCGCTCGATCCCGCCTCCAAGCGCGACGCCTTCGGCACGCTGTCCTCGCGTGTTTCGTTCGCGCGGGTGCTGGTGGGTGCGCTCGCCGCCGGGAAGTTCGCAGCAAAGGACCTGCCCGCCGACATCGTGCGCCAGCTTCGCAACTACCAGCAGGCCGATCTGAACGCCTCTCTGGACCAGCACTGGGGCGCGGCGCGTGAAAGCTCGGCGGACAAGAAGGCGGAAATGGAGCGTTACCGGAAGCAGCTCGCCGCCGGCACCGGGACGAAGCCGGATCTGATCAAGGGCCGTGCCGTGTTTGCCAAGACCTGCGGCCAGTGCCACACGCTCTACGGCATCGGCGGCAAGGTCGGCCCGGACATCACCGGCTCGAACCGGGCGGACATCGACTACCTGCTGCACAACATCCTCGACCCGAACGCCGAGATTCCAAACGACTACCGCACATGGAACCTCGACACGAAGGACGATCGCAGCATCTCCGGCGTGATGGCGCGCCAGGACGCGACCACCGTCACCATCGTCACGCCCAACGAATCCATCACCATCGCGCGCACCGACATCGCGAAGCTCAAGCAGAGCGAGCTTTCGATGATGCCGGAGGGTTTGCTGCAGGCGCTTCCGGAAGATGAGGTGCGCAACATG
>JBAYGL010000429.1:0-4765 GCA_041666725.1 Limisphaerales bacterium | reverse complement strand
TGCGGCAAGTCGGGCGGCCCCTGCAATGGCATCTATCTCGACGACCTGTTCTCGTCGGCCACGGTGCAGGGAAACATCTTCCATCAGGTTCTGCGGCCTGTGTTTCTCGGTGGCGGACGCGACAACATCATCCAGAACAACGTGTTCGTGGATTGTCCCATGGCGGTGCACATTGACGCCCGCGCGCTCGGCTGGTGCGGTCCTCATGCCGACGGCCGGATCAGGGAAGCCAGTGAGAAAGGCACCATCGCCGGCGTCCGCTACAAAGAGCCGCCCTTCAGCACGCGTTATCCGGAACTGGTCAACTTGCTCGACGACGAGCCGAAAAAGCCCAAAGGCAACATTGTCCGGAGAAACATCTTCTGGCAGGGCCGGGGTGAGAATCTCCGTCGCGTGGCCAACGGACAACCCATCAAAGACACATGGTGGGATGCCATCGAAGCCAAGATCAAGCCGCTGGTGCAACTTGAGGACAACCTGATCAACGAGGATCCGAAGTTCGTTGATGAAAAGGCCGGCAGCCTTCAGCTTCGCGACGACTCGCCAGCTTGGAAGCTAGGCTTCCAGCGGATACCCGTGGAGGATATCGGCCTATACAAGGACGATTCCCGGGCGAGCTGGCCCGTAAATCACCCCGTTCGTGCAATGGCTGCCCCTGCACCCCTCAAGCTCCTGATTTTGGGCAACAGCATCACCCGGCACGGGCCGAAGCCGGATATCGGCTGGTCTGGCAACTGGGGGATGGCAGCCAGCACGGAAGACAAGGATTTCGCGCATCTCGTGGTGCGTGGCCTCGGCAAGACCGCAGGTGCTGCGCCGGAAGTCATGATCGAAAACATCGCCGAATTCGAGCAGCAATACGCCAAGTATGATGCGGCGAAGTTGAAGGATGCCTCCGGGTTCGGCGCTGACATGATCGTTGTGGCCATCGGGGAGAACGTGCCAGGTTTGAATTCCGACGAAGCCAAGGTTCAATTCGCAGACAGCCTGAGAAAACTGCTTCAGGCCCTTAAAACCGACAAACATCCGACCCTCGTGGTGCGCAGCTGCTTCTGGCCGAACCAAGCCAAAGATCAGGTTCTCAAACAGGTCTGTCAGGAAATGGGCGGAATCTTCGTGGACATCGGGCAGCTCGGCAAAGTTGAATCCAACTACGCGCGGTCGGAGCGCAAGTTTTCGCACAACGGCGTGGCGGCACATCCGGGCGACAGGGGAATGCAGGCCGTTGCCGATGCGATTTTGGACGCGATCAACAAGCATCAGGGAAAGAGCACGAACAAATGAGAAAAGTGACTGCGTATGCGATGGCGGTGTTAGCTGTCGGGCTGCTGGCCGCCGCCGGATGGACGCAGGACGCAGTCGCGACGACCGGAATCCGCAAGATCCTGTTCCTGGGCAACAGCATCACTTGGACCATCGGGGGCGCGGGCAACGGGGTGCCAGGCAACTGGGGGATGGCGGCCAGCGCGGAGGAGAAGGATTTTGTGCATCTCGTGACGCGCGCCCTTTCCAAGACCACGGGAAGCACACCCGAAGTGATGGTCAGAAACATCGCGAAATTTGAAAGGCAATACGCCAGCTTCGACGTGGACGGGACGTTCAAGGAGGAGTTCGGGTTCGGGGCCGATCTGGTCATCGTCGCCATCGGGGAGAACGTGCCGAAACTGGATTCCGCCGAAGCCAAGGACCAGTTCAAAACCAGCTTGATGAAACTGTTGAACGGCCTGAAGGCGAACCATCGGCCCAGAATCATCGTGCGCAGCTGCTTCTGGCCGAACCAAGACAGAGATCCGATTCTCAAACAGGCCTGTCAGGAAGTGGACGGGACCTATGTGGATATCGGCGGCCTCAGCAAGGATGAATCCAACTACGCGCGGTCGGAGCGCAAGTTTACGCACAGTGGTGTCGCCGCACATCCGGGCGACAAAGGGATGCAGGCCATTGCCGATGCGATTTTGGCCGCGATTAACAAGCTTCAAGGAAAGAAGACGAACAAATGAGAAATGTGAATGTGTGTGCGAGCACGGTTTTAGCGGCCAGCTTGCTGGCTCTGGCCGGATGGGCGTGGGGCGCGGAAGCTCATGACGCAAAGCCCCGTATGAAACTCGGAGCGTATTACTTCGCGGGATGGGCTGGCAAGTGCGCGTTCGACGACGGCACACCGGAGAACGTGTGGGCCAAGGGGATGCCAACGCATTACACCAGGCGCCTGGCCACGGAATTTGCGGGCCGCACTCCGCTCTGGGGTTGGCGCGACGACACGCAGGAATTGATGGAGAGACAAATCGCCCTCGCGGCAGACCACGGCGTGGCCTTCTTCTCATTCTGCTGGTATTGGCACGACAACAAGGGCCCGATCAACTTCAAGTCCATCGAGGACGACCCGAAGCATGTGCCGATGCGCTTGTTCATGGAGGCGAAAAACAGCAAGCGAATGGAGTTCTGCCTGCTGGTGGCAAATCACGGCGGCTATGAGATCGTCGGGCTCGATGCGTGGAAACAGGCAGCCGACTATTGGATTACGTTGTTCAAGCACCCGAGCTATCTCCGCGTGGAGGGCAGGCCGGTGTTGGCGATATTCTCGCCGCGTGGAGCCAACAAGGAAGGACTGGCCTACTTGCAGGAAGCAGCACGCAAGGCGGGCTTCCCCGGCGTTGCGGTCACGGGTTGCGCCGGTGGCAAACCCGAGGACGGGTTTTTGCTGCGCACGCACTACAACGTGACCCCGAAGGGAACGTGGGGCAGCAAAAACTCCGAAAGACATTCCTACGAGGAACTGGTCGAGGCGAACGTCCAGGCGTGGCAGGGCACACCTGGACAACCTTTCATCCCGGTGGTGACGCAGGGATGGGATCGGCGGCCTTGGGAAGGGATCGGCGGTCTTGGACCGAAAGGTTCGACGGTTTCCTGGTATTTCGACAAGGGCACGCCCGAGGCGTTTGGCGGGATGTTGACGAAAATGGCGCAGTGGATGGACGCGAACCCGGCGCAGGCGACCAAAGACCGGCTGGCGCTGATCTATGCGTGGAATGAGATCGGCGAAGGCGGCTGGCTCGTGCCGTGCAAGGACGACCTGGATGGCGCTTATCTGAAGACCATCCGACGCGTTGTTTTGGGCCGGTGAAGACAGCATGTCCAATAGCAGACTCCCCACCGCGCTCGCCGCCAAAATCACAGTTTATATCAGAAGTGTCCCGCTTAGAACGCCAGTAGGCATTGGTGATTGGCAGTGTCGGGTGATGTGGAAGTGGGTGGAAGTTGAGCCAGCGCCTGTGAAATGGGGATTTTTTCGAAGAGCGTGAGGCTCAAGATCTGTAAAATTGTGTAGAGGCTGACCTCCAGATGCAGACGTTTTTTCAAAATGGCGACGAGCAGATAAACGGCGATGGCGCTCCAGACTTGGGTGCGCACCGCGTTGGGGCTGGTGCCATAAAAGGCTTTGATGCGCAGATGTTGCTTGATCCATTTGAAGAAGAGTTCGATTTGCCAGCGGCCCCGATAGAGTTGGGCGATGGTCAGCGCCGACACGGTGAAGTTGTTGGTCAGAAAGACCAGCGCCTTGCCCGTTTCTGGATCGCGATAGCCGATGCGGCGCATGGGGACGGGATAATCGTGCTGGGCGACGAGC
The DNA here is from genome assembly GCA_041666725.1 of Limisphaerales bacterium. GTDB lineage: Bacteria > Verrucomicrobiota > Verrucomicrobiia > Limisphaerales > SXTU01 > SXTU01. Next base: position 1,137 of record JBAYGL010000429.1, on the reverse strand, counting down.
CCGGTGAGCACCACGGTCTGGTCGAAACGCAGGCCGGTGGTTTTGTCCACGGGGCGGGAGTAACGGCGTGCGCAGCGGAAGTTTTGTTTGGCTCGGGTGACGAAGAAAGCGCCGCCCTGATGAAGCCGATGCCAGCGGGCGAAGTCCAGGTAGCCGCGATCCATGATGTAAAACGAACCGGCTTCCCAGACCAATTGGTCGAGGATGTTCACGTCATGCACACTGCCTGTGGAGACAATGATGACGGTGGGAAAGTTGCCTTGGAGGGTCAGCAGGGTGTGGAGTTTGATGGCGGCCTTGTGACGGCGAAACGTGGCCCACGGAAAGAGCGAGAGGCAGAGGTCAATGGTGGTGGAGTCCAGCGCATAGGCGGCGGCTTGGAGTTCAAAGCGGAAAGGTTCATCGGCGTAAAGCACGGTGGCTTGCTGGATGAGCACCTGGGCGAAATCGGCAAAGATACGCCAGTCCCGCTTTTCATTGGCCACCGCCAACGTGTTGCGGGCGGTGGGTTGGCGGATGCCGGCGTGATAGAGTTTCGGGCCGAAGGACGCCAGACAGGTTTCGATGTCGCGCAAACTTTCGCGCCACGTCAGTTGGGCGAATGCCAGCACGAGGAACTGTTCGTAAGTGGAGAGTTTGCGGACGCGGAAATTGCCGTGGTAACGGGCAACACACTTGTCGAATTCGTATTTGGGCAGGAAGTCGAGGAGTTGGGCGAAGACGGTGCGACCTTCGTTCATAAGGCGGAAAACCGCTGGCTGGCGGTGGAACACCCTCGGAAAGCCGTCGCAGAATTGAAATCGAAAAACCCCAGAACAGCGAGAAACCGCAGATTTTACAGGGTTGAAATCGTTGTCAGGAAATCCTTAACGGGACAGTAGTGAGTTTATATAAACGCAGCATCAACACAGTTGCTTGGAGGAGAATTACGATGAAAAAACCAATAACGGCAGCGTTGCTCGTGTTCGGCGTGTGGATGTTTGGAAACAGCGCGCGGGCAGAAGTGTTCAAGGACGGCGAAACGGTCTGTTTCCTGGGGGACAGCATCACCGCCGGTGGGCGCTGCCAGAACGTGATCGCGGATTATTATCTGACACGGTTTCCAGAACGAACGATCCACTTCGTCAATGCGGGGCG
>JBAYGL010000428.1:0-4771 GCA_041666725.1 Limisphaerales bacterium | reverse complement strand
TGTTCCATCTGTGTTCATCTGTGGCCAAGAAAAATCACCCCGCCGTGCATAGCACCACTTCATCCGGCGTGGTGATGCCGCTCCGGACTTTGTCCCAGCCATCTTCACGCAGCAGGCGCAGCCCGCCCTGCTTGGCGACGGCCACGATTTGATGCGACGGGGCCCGCTCGATGATCTTCTCCGAGATGGCATCGCTCATCACCATGAGTTCGTAGAGGCCGCTGCGGCCGCGATAGCCGGTGTTGCGGCAGTTCGGGCAACCCGCGCCGCGCCAGAGTTTGTCGCCGGGCGCGAGGACGAGATCGAGCGGCAGGTGGGCGCGGTCCGGCTCGTAGTCGGTCTTGCACTTCGGGCAGATGCGGCGCACGAGGCGCTGCGCCATCGAGCCGATCATCGTGCTGCTGATCAGGAACGGCTCGACCCCCATGTCAATGAGCCGCATCGGCGCGGACGCGGCGTCGTTCGTGTGCAGCGTCGAGAGCACAAGGTGGCCGGTGAGCGCAGCCTGGATGGCCGCGGTGGCGGTTTCGAGGTCGCGAATTTCACCGATCATCACCACGTCCGGGTCATGACGCAGGATCGCGCGCAGCCCCTTCTCGAAGGTCATGCCCACGGCCGCGTTGACCGGAATCTGGTTCACCCCGGCCAGATTATACTCCACGGGATCTTCGACCGTGAGCACCTTGAGACCGGGGCCGACGATCGCGTTGAGCGCGGCGTAGAGCGTGGTGGTCTTGCCCGCGCCGGTGGGGCCGGTGACGAGGAAGATGCCGTGGGGCCGGTCAATGAGTCCCTTGAACAGCTCGAACGAGTGCGCATCCATACCGAGCTGCGGCAGCGTGAAGAGGACATTCGCCTTGTCGAGCAGACGCATGACGACGCCCTCGCCGAAGAGCATCGGAATGACGCTCACGCGCACGTCAATCTGCCGGCCGCCGACGTTGAACTTGATGCGGCCGTCCTGCGGGATGCGGCGCTCGGCGATGTTGAGGTTTGCGAGAATCTTGATGCGGCTGATGATGGCTGCGGCAAAGCGGTGCATCTGCGGCGGCACCGGCGCATCCTGCAGCACGCCGTCAATGCGGTAGCGGATCGCCATCTGGTGCTCGTAAGGCTCGACGTGAATGTCGCTCGCCCGCTCATTGACGGCCTCGAGGATGATCTCGTTGACGAGCTTGATGACGCTGGCTTCCTGCGCGGCTTCGAGCAGGTCTTCGCTGCCCTCGACCAGGGCGACGGGCGCGTCGTCCTCGCCGACCATTTCGTCCAGCGTGTCGCCGCCGAGGCCGTAGTGGGTCTTGATGACCTTCTCGATCTCGTCGCGCGTGGCGAGAACCGGCTGGATGTTCAGCCCGGTGAGCAGGCGCAGGTCATCAAAGGCGTAGAGATCGAACGGATCGCTCGTGGCCACCTGCAAGATTCCGTCCACGCGCCCGACCGGCACGAGCCGCTGGCGATAGACCACGCGCGGCGGCAGCGCGCGGAGCAGGTCGCCGTCAAACGCGCGGTCTTCCAGGCTGACCAGCGGCAGGTGGAACTGCTCCGCGAACACTTCGAGCAGCTGCCTCTCGGTGAGCCATCCCTTTTGCACCACCGCGCGGTCCAGCCGGAGCCCTTCCGACTGCTGAAGAGCGTGCGCATCCTCGAGCTGCTCAGGAGTGAGCAGGCACTTCTGCCTCAGGATGTCGGCTATGGTCACAGGCACAGATTGGATCACCCAACCGGGAATGCCTTCAAACTATTCTCGACCGTCCTTTGGCCAGTCAGACTCGTGGTGGTGGTCGACGAAGCTCGTGACCAGATGTCTGCACACCGGATTGCGGAGACGGGTGTCACGATTCGATTGAAGTGAATCGGAAACGCGACGCCAGCCAGCGGAACGCACGACAGGAAGCGCAAACGCGCTTGCCCGGGCCACTCATGGCCAGTAGCGTGCCGCCATGGAATCGAGTGATAATTCATCGCCCTCATCGCCGCCGCAGCAGGTCACGCCGCCGCCTTTGACCCAGCCGCCCGCGCCGCCCTCACCGCCGGCGTTCGTTCCCGTGTCGCGGCCCACACCTCCGCCTCCGCGGCGGGGGCGCGGCTGGATCTGGCTTCTGGTGGTGTTGCTTGTGATTGGCGGTGTGCTCTTCGGGCTGGGCCGGTTTGTGTTTCAGGCCGGGCATTCGCGCGTGGCCGGGCCGGCCGGGAAGGGCTACGAGGAACACTCGCTCACCGACTTCGACACGCCGGACAAGATCGTGGCGATTGACATTGCGGGCGTGATCAGCAGCCACGACTTCGATGGCTCGGGTGACATGGTCGAGCGCGTGAAGGAGGAGTTGAAGATGGCGGAGGAGGATGAGCACGTGAAGGCGGTCATTCTCAAGGTGGATTCACCCGGCGGCGAGGTGCTGGCGTCCGACGAGATTTACCGGGCCATCCATGAGTTTCAGGATGTGAGCAGCAAACCCGTGGTGGCGCAGATGGGCAGCCTTGCGGCATCCGGCGGCTACTACGTGAGCGCGCCCTGCCGCTGGATCGTGGCCAACGACCTCAGCCTCACCGGCAGCATCGGCGTCATCATGTCGGGGATGAATTTCCGTGGGTTGATGGACAAGGTCGGCATTCAGCCGCAGGTCTACAAGAGCGGAAAGTTCAAGGACATGATGAGCAGCACGCGCCGGCCCGAGGACGTGCCTGCCGGCGAACGGGAGATGATGCAGGCGCTGATCGACGAAACCTACGGGACGTTCAAGAGCGTCGTGCGCAAGGGACGTGAAGCCTCGCGGGCGGCGAACAAGAAGGCCGGCCTGGACGGACGCACGCTGGCAAGCGACTGGGAGTCGTATGCGGACGGACGCATCTTCTCCGGCAGGGAGGCGCATCGGCTGGGCTTCGTGGACGAGCTGGGCAACTTCGACGTGGCCGTGAAACGCGCGAAGAAACTCGCCGGCATCACCGAGGCGAACATCGTGAAGTATCAACCTCCGTTCGCCTTCGGAAACCTGTTGCGCCTTCTTGGCAAGACCGACGTGCATGGCGTGAAGGTGGACCTGGGCTTTGACTTTCCCCGTCTCCAGGCGGGCAGGATGTATTTCCTGTCCTTCAACGTGGTCCAGTAAACAGCACCAGATTGCGGCGGATTTCCGGTCCCAAGCTCCCATGTTGAACCGGAGCTTGTGCTGCCGCTGGCTTGGGCGCTGTGACTTCCCGTCTAACGCTCAGTGATTGAAGAGGAACTCACGGCTGCTCAGAAGACCCCAGTAGAGGTCTTCAATCGCGGCGCGGCGTTCAGCTTCGCCTGCTTCGGCGATCAGCTTGAGCGAGCGAGTTTTCTCCGTCGCTGTCGGCGGTCGGCTCAGGGCGCTGAGAAACGCATCGTCCAGGATTTCCTCGTTGGTTTTATTTCCGGCGATGAGCCGGGCGATGCGGTTGTCCTTCGCGGAGAGTTTCTGGTTGAGCGTGTCGCCGTTCGAGATGTGGAGCGCCTGCGCCATGCTGGGTTCTTCGGTGCGTTCACATTCACACGTCTGCAGGCGGTCGGCGCGACCGAAGGTTTTCAGGAAGTAGCTGGCAACGTTTGCGTCCGGGAGCTGGAAGGCTCGGAGCGAAACCGGGTAGCGGTCGCCGAGTCCGCGGTTTGCGTTGCGCAGGTCGCGGCGGAACTCGGTGGGGACGCCGGTGACCTGCGAATAGGAGTCAAGGAGCGCCTCGGCCATCAGACGGCGGGTGTAGTAACGGGAGTAGTAGCGCGCATCGGCCGCGTTGCCCGGCAGTATCTCGCTGCCGCGCTGGTAGGTCTCCGACTGGAGGATGGCGCGCATGAGCGCCTTCAAGTCGTAACGCTGGTCGGCGAGATGTTTCGCCAGCGCGGAGAGCAGCTTCTCGTTGCTCGCGGGGTTCGTCATGCGCAGGTCGTCCACGGCCTCCACGACGCCCACGCCCATGAAGTTCGCCCAGACGCGGTTGGCGATGGAGCGCGTGAAGTAGGGGTTTTCGCGCGAGGTGAGCCACGTGGCCAGCGTCTCGCGGCGGTCGCCCGGCGCATCGATGGCGATGGCCTTGCCGTCGAGGGGGCGCGGCGGGAGGGGCTTGCCGGAGAGGAGCGCGGGCACGTCGCCCGACGCGGCGGCGAAGATGACCTTGTCGCCTTCGCCGCCGGGACCGTTCTTGGAGCGGACGCGGGCGAAGAGGTTGACGAACTCGTAATACTGGTCGTTGGTCCACTTCTCCATCGGGTGGTTGTGGCACTTGGCGCAGTTGATCGCCAGGCCCATGAAGGCGACGGTCGTCGTCTCGGCCATGAGCGTCGGGTCTTCGTGGAGCACGAAGTAGTTCGCCGCGCCGTTGTCGAGCGTGCTGCCCCTGGCGGTCACGAGCTGGCGCACGAACTCATCCCACGGCGTGTTGGCCTCCACGTTTCCGCGAATCCACTGGTAGTAGCTCCACATCGCGGGCTGCGGGAGCTTCGCGCCGTTGACAAGCAGGAGGTCGCTCCACTTGTAGCTCCAGTAGTCCACGAACTCGGGCCGCGCGAGGAGGCGTTCGATGAGTTCATCGCGCTTCCTCGGCGACGTGCTGGCGAGGAACTCGCGGGCTTCCTGCGCCGTGGGCAGCGTGCCGACGGTGTCGAGGGAGGCGCGGCGGATGAACTCGGAGTCCGAGCAGCGCGGGGAGGGCGGGATGTTCAAGGCCTTCAACTTCTCGGTGACGATGTCATCGATGAAGTTTCGCTTCGGAGTCTTGGTGAAGGTCGAGGAGGCCAGCTTGTTGTCGAAGGGCACCG
>JBAYGL010000427.1:0-4783 GCA_041666725.1 Limisphaerales bacterium | reverse complement strand
TGGAACATTACTTCCACCGGCATATGTTTTGAGGAAGGCGGATATTCCCAGAGGCTTTGATGGACGGATTACAATGACTGGAGTGGCGGAGATCCAGAACGATCGCGTTCGAAGCTTGCTTCGCTGGCGGCTAAGATCAGCTCTCCGCCGCCCCCCCCCCCGGCTTCGGCTGGCACCCCGGATTCTATGGCGGACTGGGAATTAGCCGCCTGTTTTCTTGCGAACGGACGAGCACGAAACCCGGAGGATGATCCTGACACATCTACAGTGCCAGGGGACTTCAGCCCGCTGACTAAATCAGGAGCGCGTTCTCGGCATCGCCGAAGTGGCCGACGCGGAGGCCCATGCGATCCATCAACGCGATGTGGAGGCGGCAGAGTTTGCGATTGGGATCGGCGCTGTGGTCGTGGAAGCGGCCGCCCTGGATGGTGCCGCCACCGCCGCCGGCGAGGACGACGGGGAGCTGGCGGGAGTCGTGCGCGTTGCCGTCGAAGAGGCTGCTGGTCAGCAGGACCATGCTGTTTTCGAGCAGGGTGCGCTCGCCTTCGTTGGTGGCCTGCATTTTGGCGAGGGCTTCGCCCCAGAGCTTCACCTGATGCTGGTTCACGCGCTGATACATGTCGAGGCGGTGCTCGTCATTGGCGTGATGCGACAGCTCGTGGATGCCGCCGCTGATGCCGTCGAGACTGGGGAAACGCATGTTGGAGAGGTCGTTGTTCATCATGAACGTGGCGACGCGGGTGCGGTCCATCTGGAACGCGAGCACCATGATGTCGAACATGAGGCGCAGATGCTCCTCGCTGCTGGCGGGGATGCCGGGGCCGGGGCGCTTGAGCGTTGGGATTTTGACGGTGGGCTGCCAGCCGGTGCCGTTGGTTTCGGCATGGCTGATTTTTTCGGCGAGTTCGACGCGCTGCTCGATCTCGCGCACGGAGGTGAGGTATTCGTCGAGCTTCCGCTTGTCGCGCTGGCTGAGCCGGGGTTTGAGGCTGTTCGCATCGTCAAGCACGAGGTCGAGGATGCTCTTGTCGCGCTTGCGCTTGCTGCCGTCGTCGAAGAGCTGGTCAAAGGCCTGCTGCGGGAAGATTTCCTTCGGCGCGGGCGTCGTGGGCGTGCTCCACGAAATGTAGGCGGAGTAGATCGAGGTGAAGCCGGAGTCGGTGCTGTAACTGGGCCGCTCGGTGCCGAGGACGATGCTCGGAACCGGGGTGAACCTGCCCGTCTGTGCGGCGATGAGCTGGTCCATCGTGGTGCCGACTTCGACATCGGTGGTGGTCTTCTTCACCTTGAGACCGCAGAGCACGTTCATCTTCGGGTAATGGCCGCCCTCGCCTTCCACGGTCGTCGGGTTCCACAGGCCCTTGAAAACGCTGACATGCTTCTTCAGCGGCGAGAGCGGCGAGAGCGATTTCATGAACTCCATGCCGCCAGGGCCCTGGGTCGCGCCCCAGTGATGCGGATTGACGCCATTGCCGGTGAAGCACACCGCGAGGCGACGCGGCGCGATGTTGGTCTTCAACGATTCGGCTCCGAACGAGCAGATGGATTCAAACCAGGGCAGGCCAAGCGCAATGCCGGTGCCACGGAGAAATTTGCGGCGGGAGATGTTCATAAAAGGGAGGCGTTTATTGATTGGAGGCGACCGCCGGTTCATTGCGGCGGTTCAAAAACTGGCGGCTGCTGACGATGGTGAGGACGGCGGAGGAGAACCTGCCGTTGTTCTTTTTGAGCGAGTCCTGCATCTGGGCGATGAGCGCCTTGTCGCTCGGCAGGGTTTGGCGGCCCAGTGAGTAGCCGAGAAGTTTGCGGCAGAACTGCGTGGTGAAGTTGGCCTCGTTCTTTTTGAGATACTGGCGCAGGCCTTCAAGACCCTGGAACCTGGTGCCGTCCTTCAGTTCGCCGGTGTTGTCGATCTTGCCGCCGGATTCGTCGGCGGTGCGGTAGCGGCCGATGGGATCGAAGCTTTCCAGCGTGAAGCCAAGCGGGTCGATGCGCTCATGGCAGACGGCGCAGGCCTTGTCCGTGCGGTGGACCATGAGGGCTTCGCGCAATGAAGCGGGTTTCACGGCGCTGTCGGGAAGCTTGGGCACATTCGGCGGCGGTGGCGGTGAAGAGAAGCCGAGGACGACCTGGTAGAGATAGTCGCCCCGCACCACCGGACTGGTGCGGTTGGGGCGCGAAGTTTTGGTCAGGATGGCTCCCATGCCGAGCAGGCCGCCCCGATGATGCTGGGCGAGTTTCACCTCGCGAAACTCGCCGCCGGTGACGCCGGGGATTCCATAGAATTTCGCGAGGCGCTCGTTCAGGAAGGAATAATCGCCACCGATGATGTCGGCGACGTTGCGGTCATCTCGCACAAGGTGGGTGAAGAATTCGACCGTCTCGCGCTGCATGTCATTGCGGATGTCGGCGGTGAACTCGGGGTATTTTTTCTCATCGACCGTGCTCTTCTCGTTGAAGCCGCTGAACTTGAGCCACTGGCCGGCGAATTCCCTGGCGAGCGCGCCGGCACCGGGGTCACGCAACATGCGTCCGGCTTGTGCGGCGAGGATTTCAGGCCTGAGAAGGCTTCCGTCTTCAGCGGTCTTGCGCAGTTCTGAATCGGGCAGCGAGGCCCAGAGAAAATAGCTGAGGCGGGAGGCGACCTCGAAGTCGTTCAGCTTCACATCGCCCGTGCCCGCCGAGGCGGCCGGCAGGGTTTCGGCCTTGAAGAGGAAGTGCGGCGAAACGAGCACGCGCACGATGACCTCACGCGCGGCGGATTCGCGGTCGAGTTCCTTGGCGCGGCCGGCGAAGTAAAGCGCGTCGAGTTTTTGGGATTCCGCTTCGCTGAGGGGCCGTCGCCAGGCGCGTTTGGCGAACTGGCGCAGATGCCAGGTCAGGGCACCGTCGTATTCCTTCTGCTGCTGCGGATTGAGATTGGGCGAGGCGTTGTAACCCCAGTCCTTCTTCATCGCTTCGAGCTGCTTGCGATCGTTGTCGCCGAGGATCTGGCCGAGCTGTTCGTCGCTGAAGTAATAAACCGTGATGCCCGGGCTGCGGCGGTAGAGGTTGCCGGCGACCTCTTCGAGGCGGCGCTCGAACATGTCGGGGAAGGCCATCTTCATGACATGGAAGTCGCCCATGGTGCGGCGTGCGGCCTCGGTCTGCGTCTTCCAGACGGTGAGCACGCCGGGCATGATCTTGGTGACATCGCGCGGTTTGTCGGTGGCAAGCGCCCACTGGATCGTGCCCTGGTCGATGTCGGGGTTTTTCAGATCAAGCCGGGCCTCGACGTGAACCTGCGTGGCGTTGTCCGGCAAAGGCAGCGTAAAGACGAGAGGCGCGGCGATGGCGAGCACCTGGGGCTCGATCTGCCGGCCTTGCGGATGTTTGCCGAAGGCGTTCTTCACGCGTTCGAGATCGGCGATGCGTTTCTTGAGCGCCTCCGCGTTCTGCGGCGGTGGACTGGCGGCGACGGCCTTGCGATCTCCATCGAGCTGCTTGTTGAGCCAGCTGAAGTAGGGGAGCGGGCCTTTCGTGGTGCGGAGATCGAGCTTGGTGATGAGGGCGATGTCGCCCTTGTTGCCGTCGCCGTCATCGCCGATGCAGAGGTGCACCTGCGTCCTCCCCTTGACGTCGGCATTCAACTGATACGGACGGATGCCGTCCGCGTCCTGCTGCTGGCGCTGCACCCCGCTGCCCGCTTTTTTCGGATTGTTCCAGGAGAGGAGCTGGGCCTGGATCGCCTTCGCGCCGTCGATGACGGCCTGCGGCACCTGGCCCGGTTTCGCGGGATCGGGCGCGGGCAGCTCGCGCCAGGGGACACGGGTGAGATCGAGGAAGCGTGACTTGGGCTCGGTGGCGTTCACGAGCCGCGACCAGTTTTGCAGGAAGGGCAGCTTCAGGCGGGTGTCCTTCGCAAGTTTTTCGAGCGGCTCGTTGAAGTGCTTGTGCCTCCAGCACGCGACCATGTAATCGGCCTCGCGCATGTCTTCTTCGTCCTTGGGCAGATGCGGTGCGGCTTTCTGCTGATACCAGACATAGAGGCCCTGCTGCGCCTGCGCCTTCACCTGCTCCGGCCCGCGCAGACCGATGCGTTGTGGATGAAACACGATGCCGGTGCCGGGCATGATGGTGGCGTTGTCGGCGACCTTGCGTGCGGCGGTGAAATACTTGTCGATGGCCGCCGGGCTCAAGAAGAGCACGTCGCCGGTGTTGCTGAAACCTTCACCGCCGCCGCCGTCGGTCTGGAATTCCTTCGCGAGGCCGTAGTCGTGGCCGGTGAGATCGCGGACCGTGTAGTCATACTCGGCGTTCGTGAGCCGGCGCATCGTGACGGGGCCGGGATCCCCGGATTGCGCCTCGGCGAGATGGTCGAGCTGGCCATTCACCCAGCCGAGCAGCGCGGCGCGTTCCCGGGCGCTCATCTGGTGCGCCTTGGGCGGCGGCATGTCGCCGTTTTCGATGGTGTCCTTGACCTTGAGCCACACTCCAAAGTGCTTCGCGATCTGCGGATCAGTCGCAAACCGCTGCAAGTTGACTTCGCCCTTGGTTTTCTTGTCGTTGTGGCACTCGTAGCACTTTGCCTTCAACACGCCCTCCGCATCCTTCCAGGCGGGGGCGGCGGAAAGTGGCAACGAGCCGGCGACAAGGGCGGCCAATGCAAGAGATTTTGGTTTCAAGGGGATTTGGGAGCTGGAATGCGCACCGAGGAAGGCGGGGTGTCCTGCCTGTCAGGGCTTTGTTGGAGGAGGAGGCTGCCGGCGGGCGCGGTGCCCAGATGAGGCGTGTCGGGCAGCTT
>JBAYGL010000426.1:0-4792 GCA_041666725.1 Limisphaerales bacterium | reverse complement strand
TGGCTTTCAATCGCTTGAACTCCTTCGCCGCCGCCTCGACGAGCAGGCCGATTTCCCAGTGCCCCGTGTGATAGCCGAGCGCGATGGGCGAGCCGTCCGGCGCGCGACGGCCGCCCTCGGTGCTGAGGATGAGGAACTGCTTGCGGCCCAGCTCGGCGGGGTTCCAGCCCATGCCGGCGTTCTGCGTCCAGCCGAAGAGGTTGCCGCTGGGCTGGTGCAAGAGCATGTCCGCATCCAGCGGGAGCTTGCCCGCCGGGCCGGGGGCCTTGGAGCGGATCTGGTAAATGCCGGACTGGCCGAGCAGTTCGTTCAATGAAGCCATGCGGCGATTGAACCAGCCTGCACGCCGGGCGGACAGGTGAAAGCGTCACAGGAATTTCCCGGCCCGGCTGGCGAGTATTCTCATTTGAATTGCGTCCCAAACACGGCAGTCTCTGATCCGCTCACATCATGCAAACCGAACCGCACTCCGCTTCGACGGCCGCACTCTCCCGCCGCACCTTCCTCACCGCCGGGCTGGCCCTGGGCGGCCTGCACGCCATCGGCGCTTCCGCGCCCAATCCGCCGCCGGAGCCAATCATCGACATCCATCAGCACACGCACTACCACGACCGCACCGATGACCAGATGCTTGCGCACCAGCGTGCCATGGGCATCACCACCACCATCCTGCTCCCGGCGGGCCGGTTGCAGGAGCGCCCCTCCACGCACAGCGGCAAATCCAACGGCCTGGCCGCCCGCTGCACCGGCAACGAGGCGGTGATGGAGTATGCGCGCGCTCATCCCGGAGAATTTCTTTTCGGCGCGAACGAAATCACCGACCTGCCGGAGGCGAAGTCCGAAATCGAAAAGTATCTCAAGCTCGGAGCCAGGCTGATCGCCGAGCAGAAGTTCGGAGTGGAGTGCGACTCGCCGGAGAGCGAACGGCTCTACGCGCTCGCCGCCGACTACGGCGTGCCGATTCTCCTGCACTTTCAGGAAGGCACCTACAACTCCGGCTTCAAGCGCCTGCCTGCGATGCTCAGGAAATTCCCCAAGACCACCTTCATCATGCACGCCCAGACCACGTGGGCGAACATTGACGCGAACTACGACTGGAAATCCCTCTACCCGCTAGGCCCCGTGGCCAGGGGCGGGTTGACCAGCAGGTATCTCGAAGACCACCCAAACTGCTTCGCCGACATGTCCGCCGGCTCCGGGCTGAACTCGCTCCTCCGGGACGAGGAGCACACGCGCTGGTTCCTCGAGAAGCATCAGGACAAGATCCTCTACGGCAGCGACTGCGCGGACACCATCGGCCGCGGCCCCGGCTGCCAGGGGGGGCGCACCATCGCCGCCCTTCGCAAATTCGCGGCGAATAAAACGGTCGAGCGGAAGATTCTCTCCGAAAACTCGAAGAAGCTGTTTCACCTGTGATGTGCCGCGCCGATTCGGCGTGACGATCCCCGCCCGCATTATTGCCGGTTGCGGCGAAGTGCAAAGTCCGCCATTTTTGGACGTGGCCCCGGCCCCGTTGCAATGAGCAGCTACAATTCAAATTTCTTTCAGGCATCTCGCATGACATGCGGTCTGGCGCGTGTCTGGATCGTGGTCGCGTTCTTCGCGCTGGCGGGCGGGCCAGCGCTCCGGGCGGACACGGTGCAGAACTTCGACGCCGGCGGCACGGCCTACGATCTGGCGCAGAACAATGTCAACCCGCCACCCACCGTCACCGCCGCCGGGCCGACCGGCAACTTCCTCAGGCTCGTCTCCGCCACCGCACAGCAGAACGTAAACACCATCGCCTTCGCCAAGAGCGACGCCGGCACTTTCAAGCTCATCACCGCCGAGTTCGACTTCCACATCACGGGCCAGGCGGACGGGATGTGTTTCGCGCTGCTGGACACGTTCACCTGGGGCCAGGCTGGGCCGATGGACACCATCGGCGAGTTTTATCAGGAGCCAAACATCGCGGCATCGCTCGGCATTGGGTTCGACATCTTCAACAACTTCGACGGCGGCGACCCCAACGGAAACCACGTCTCGATTCATTTCAACGGACAGAAAATCCAGGACTTCGACGCGGGCACGGTCAACCTCAAGAGCGGCCAGTGGATTCACGCGAAAATCATCGTCCGGCCGGGCGGCGGTAACTCGGACGTGAGCGTCATCCTCACGCCCAACGGCGGCGCGCCCGTGACCATCTGCACCAACGTCGCCGTGACCGGCCTCCAGCCCTACGAATCCCGCGTGATGTTTGGCGCGCGCTCGGGCGGCCTCACGGCGGACCACGACCTCGACAACGTGAACGTGAAATTCGAGCAGCCCGTCCTGGGCACGGTGGGCTTCGGTTTCGCGACCTACGCGACGCCCGAGACGTTTCCGGCGCAAATCTATGTCAGCCGCTACGGTGCGAGCACGGGCGACGTGACCATCAACTTCGCAACCTCAAACCTCACGGCCATCGCGGGTGTGGATTACGTGGCGACGAATGGCACGCTCACCTTCGGCCCGAATGACCTGGTGAAGTTCTTTCGCGTCGAACCGATCGACAACGCGACCGTCCAGGCGAACCGCCAGCTCACCGTCCACCTCAGCAATCCCGGCGGCGGCGTCTCGCTCGACACGCAGACAGTCGCGACCGTGACCATCGTGGACAACGACGACCCTGCGCGCGTCGGGTCATGGGACACGCCCATCGACATGCCGGTGAACCCTTATCCGGTCGTGCCCATCCATGTGAACGTGCTCCCCAGCGGCAAGCTGGTGCTGTGGGATCGAGGTGCGCCCTTCGACACGCCCTTCGGCGGCACGGACGGATATCCTTACATCTGGGACATGGCCGCCGGGACGTTCACGCGCACGCCGTTCCAGGGATACGACCTCTTCTGTTCCGGCCACGCGCTGATGGCGGATGGACGGCTCTTCGTGCCCGGCGGCCACATCGCCGACGGCGTGGGCGAAATCAAGGCCAGCATCTACGACCCCGGTTCAAACACCTGGACTCGCGTGGCGGACATGAACGCGGGCCGCTGGTATCCCACCGTCACCATGCTCGGCAACGGCGACCTGCTCGTCGAAGCCGGCACCGTGGACATCCCCACCGACGTGAACAAGACCGCGCAAATCTGGCAGATCGCTAACGGTGCCTGGCGCAACCTGACCGGTGCCGCCGCACAGCACGGCGTCTTCCCGGTCTGGGCGAACTACTACCCCTTCATGTATCTTGCGCCCAACGGCAAGGTCTTCAACGCCGGCCCGCAGCAAATGTCCCGCTACCTTGATACTGCGGGCACGGGCCTCTGGACCGACGTGGCCCCGAGCAGCCTCGTGTATCGGGATTACGGCACCTCCGTGCTCTACGACGATGGCAAGATCATGATCCACGGCGGCAACCCACCGGAAGGCTACACTCAGCCCAGCATCTACGCGCAGACCGCGACCATTTACCCGAGCCGCGTCACCGAGGTCATCAACCTCAACGACCCGACCCCGGCCTGGCGGCAAACCGCGCAGGCCAACACCGGACGACGCCTCGGCACCGCGGTGCTGCTGCCGGACGGGAAGGTCTTCCTCTGCAACGGCAGCAGCTCCCCCGGCTTCAACATCGCCGCCGGCAAAGTGCTCCTGTCCGAAATGTGGGATCCAGCCACCGAAGTCTGGACACCAATGGCCCCCAACGTCCGCTATCGCGGCTACCACTCGAACGCCCTGCTCCTGCCCGACGGCCGCGTCCTCGCCACCGGCGGCGGCCATCCGAACCCGCCGGACGACCTCGCCGAGGCAAGTGCGGAGATTTACTCGCCGCCATACCTGTTCAGGGGCGCACGCCCGACCATCACCACCGCGCCCGCGAACGTGACATTCGGTGAAAAATTCACCGTCACCACGCCGGACGCCGCGGGCATCACAAACGTGGTGTGGATCCGCTTCGGCAACACGACCCACAACTTCGACCAGAACCAGCGCATCAACCGGCTGGCCTTCTCCGCAGGCAACGGCCAGCTGACCGTCACGGCGCCAAGCGATCCCAACCTCTGCCCGCCCGGCCAATACATGCTTTTCATCCTGAACACGAATGGAGTGCCCGCCGTGGCCAGGACCGTCCGCATCGGCATGGGCATCCTCGCGGTGACCCGGTTCGGCAGCGACAACCTCGTCACGGTCACGACGTATCCGGGAGCGAAATACACGCTCGAACGTGTCGACGCCCTGTCCGGAACGGCGTGGACCACGATCGCCGCCGGCTTCACCGCCACGCAGAACACGGCCCTCATCATCGATGCCGGCAGCGCCGGCCTGCCCGCGCGCTTCTACCGCGTCCGGCAGGTGCCGTAGCGGCTTGCCTGACCTGAGCAGAGTTCAGCCGGAACGATGCAGTTGGAGCGACAGGAGCGCGGCATTCATGCCGCAGAGACGAGAGGCCATCCGCAGTGTGCGTTAGTCCCGACACTTCTCATCCGCCCACACCTTTGAGTTTCCTTCAGTCCGACCTGGGAGATGCCGGCCCGGTCCAGCCCGCGTTTCTGCGGCATGAATGCCGCGCTCCAACTGCATCGTTCCAGTTCAGACAGCCTGCTACTCTTGGTAAATCGGAAGGTAATGGTGCCGGACCGAAAGGCTCAGGAGCGCCAGCGACGTGCAGTAAACCCGTCCCTGCCCCTGCTCCGATCCGTCCGCCCCAAGCCACGATCCGTCCGGCTGCTGGTTTGCCGGGAACAAGTTCTCCACCCATTCCCGCACCAAGCGGGCCGCGTCGCCGCCGCGTTTTTGCATCCCTTGCGAGTAGTAATAGGTTCCGTAGAAGAACCAC
>JBAYGL010000425.1:0-4806 GCA_041666725.1 Limisphaerales bacterium | reverse complement strand
GTCGGCATCGTAGATTGCGAACGTGAACGGCAGCTGCGCCACCGCTGAACTGAACCGGTCCTGGGCGGCTTCCATGTCAGCACCGACGACACCCGCCCGATCGGAGTCCCGGCGCAAGAGCAAGTAAAGCAGCGACGACGACACGGCCACAAACAGCAGCCCTTTGGTGATGTTCGCCCACATTTCCGCAATGTCGCAGCCCAGGGACATCGCTATCGCGAGATCCGACAGGATGATCCACGCCGCCGCGCACGACGCGTAGATGCCGACGACGCGCAACGGTGAACGGGAGGTTCCCGGGCCAACCGGTTCATTCATAACTTCACGTTGGAGTTGGGAATAATCGTCATTCCAGTCTTCCGTCGGCCGGTCGGCTACAAAGCTGCCACACCACCGATGCCGAACCAGCCAAATAATTACTTCGCCCCGGGTGCCAGGGCATTGACTCACCGGCTGGAGCGCAGGTCAGTGACCGGGCCCGCCTGGCCCCAAGCCGAGCCGGCGGGGACGCCGGCGACACGGCCCGCGAGACGCGG
This sequence comes from Limisphaerales bacterium, assembly GCA_041666725.1. GTDB lineage: Bacteria > Verrucomicrobiota > Verrucomicrobiia > Limisphaerales > SXTU01 > SXTU01. The sequence continues at coordinate 4,270 of JBAYGL010000425.1, read as the reverse complement.
GCGCTACGTAGCGCCGGCCTGCGGCCGGCCGTGCCGCAAGCGTCCCCGCTTGCCCGCGTGCCTGGCAGGTCGAGGCCGGGGGGCCTCAAGGTGCGCCCTCTGCGACCCATATGGCCGAACGCAAACTTGACGGGCCGGGTGGGCGCAACCAATGTCCCCGCCACCTTGCGCCCCCGCCGGGCGCACTTTGCACGCAATGACCGACACTCGTCCGCCCCTCGACATCGCCGCGCTGCTCAAGCAGCACGCCGGGCGCAACTACGAACTGCACGCCGCCCACGTCAACCCGGCCAACGTCCGCACGCTGCGCACCATCGGCTTCGACCGCTGTTACGTGCGCGCCGAGGGGCCCTACCTCTGGGACATCGAGGGGACGAAGTATCTGGACCTGCTCTCCGGCTACGGCGTGTTCAGCCTGGGCCGCAACCATCCCGACGTGCGCAAGGTGCTGGCGGACTTCCTCAACGCCGACTATCCGAGCCTCGTGAAAATGGAGGCGCCGCTGCTCTCCGGCCTGCTGGCCGAGGAGTTGAAGAAGCGCATGCCCAACCAGCTCGACATGGTGTTCTTCACCAACTCCGGCACCGAGGGCGTCGAGACGGCCATCAAATACGCCAAGTGCGCCACCGGCAGGCCGGTCATCCTCCACTGTCAGAAATCCTTCCACGGCCTGACCTACGGCGCGCTCTCGCTCAACGGCGACGACAGCTTCCGCGAGGGCTTCGGCCCGTTCATGCCGGACTGCGTGAAGATTCCGTTCGATGATCTCGAAGCGCTCGAAAAGGAGCTGCGCAAGGGCAACGTCGCCGGCTTCGTGGTCGAACCCGTGCAGGGCAAGGGCGTGAACCTGCCCTCCCCCGGCTACCTGCGGAACGCCGCCGCGCTCTGCCGCAAGCACGGCGCGCTGTTCATTGACGACGAGGTCCAGTCCGGCATGGGCCGCACCGGGAAATTCCTCGCCGTCGAGCACGATGGCGACGTGGACCCGGACATCGTGGTGCTGTCCAAGGCGCTCTCCGGCGGCTTCGTGCCCGTGGGCGCGGTGCTGTGCAAGAAGTGGATTCACGAAAAGGTCTTCTCCAGCATGCAGCGCTCGGTGGTGCATTCGGCGACGTTCAGCCAGGGCAACTTCGCGATGGCCGCGGGCCTGGCCGCGCTGGACGTGATTGACCGCTACAACCTGGTGAAGCAGGCCGAGGTCATGGGCAACCGCATCGGCGAAGGCGTGCGGGCGATGATGCCGCGCTTCGAGTTCCTCAAGGAGGTGCGCTGGCGCGGGCTGATGGTCGGCATCGAGTTCGGCTCACCCAAATCGCTCGCGCTCAAGGCCGCCTGGTCCACGATCCACGCGATGGACAAGAGCCTGTTCCCGCAGGTCGCCATCATGCCGCTGCTGGACAAGCACCACATCATCACGCAGGTGGCCGGCCATCATGTGGATGTCGTCAAGCTGCTCCCGCCGCTGATCATCAGCGAAGAGGACGTGCAGTGGTTCCTGAAGAGCTTCGAGGAAGTGCTCGTGCAGATGCACAAGTTCCCCGGGCCGGCGTGGGAGGTCCTCACCGACATCGGCCGCATGGCGCTCACGTCGCGCGCCCGCTAGTTGCGTCGCGCGTGGCGAAAGCCCATGAGCGCCGTCCATCTCAATCTCGACTCGGCCTGGTCCCCGGCGGACCCGTCGATGCGTTCGCTGGACCTGACGGACTGGGGCCCGCGCCTGCGCTACGTGGCCCCGCCCGGCCTGGTGGAAACGTTTTACCGCCGCGTCGAGCCGGAGCTGGCCGACTTCATCCTCTACGGCTCGGGCGATTTTCACTACCTCAGCGCGCTCTGGCTGCGCCGGCTGCGCGAACCCGTCACGGTCGTGAGCTTTGACAACCATCCCGACTGGGATCTCCGGCCGCCGCGCTGGGGCTGCGGCGGCTGGGTCAACCGCGCGCTCGAACTCCCGGCCGTCCAGCGCGTCGCCGTCTGGGGTTGCGGCAACTTCGAGCTGGCCTGGCCCGCCCGCCTCTTCGCCAACGCCCGCGCGCTCCGGTCCGGCCGGCTCGAAGTCCACGCGTGGGCCGAGCGGCAAAGTCCCGCGACGCAACGCCGCTTCCGCTGCATGACCCGGGAGAACTGGCGCGAACGGTTCACACGGTTCGTGCAGTCGCTCGCCGGCGGGAATGTTTACGTGACCCTGGACCTCGATTGCCTCGCGCCCGGAACGTTCGTCACGAACTGGGAGAACGGCCTCTTCACGCCGGACGACCTCGTCTGGGCGCTCGGCGAACTGCGGCGCTCGGCCCGGCTCGTGGCCGGCGATGTGTGCGGCGCGTATTCGCCGCCCGTTTACGACCGCTGGACGCAGCGTTTCGCCGGAAACTGGGATCATCCCAAGCTGCCTCCCGTGGACCGTGCCGCAGCGCACCGCACCAACCACGCCGTGCTCGCGCAGCTCTGGCCCGCGTTGGAGACTGTCTGAAACAGAACCCCGCCCAGTTTTCAAACAGGCTCCGAGCCGGGGCGATGCTGTTGGAGCGCGGTCTTGACAGGTTGTGTGAAAATTCGTGCGAGCCCCGGGCATCCCGGTTGCCGCTCCAGCTCGGAGTGCGGGTTCATGTGATGCCAGATCACTGTGGCAGCCGGCGGAATCAAGCGAAGGTGGCCGCAGGCCGGGCGGATCAGTTTCCCGGCCCCCACATGTTGGTATCCGTCTTCAGCCACTGCTCGCGGGTGATGGTCCGCGCCGAACCGTCGGCGAGGCTGATATTGCTCCTGTCCGAGAGCCTGTTGTTTGCATTGAAGTCCAAGGTCACGTTTTGCCGGTTGTGGTGAAAGTGGAAGTTGTTGCATTGGTGGCCGGTGCCGAGAGTCCATGCCGCAGTGTTGTAATCCTTGATCCCATCGCCGTCCGTGTCTGTGTTGAAGGGATAAACGGTAGGACTGTAGATCACAATATTCGTGGACTCGCCGGCCAGAAAGGTGCTTGACCCAACATCTGCCAACCGCATCGACCCCTTGCCTGTGAAGGTTCCCCCCGCCACGCCCACGTAGGCGAAGACCTTGCCGTAATTGGGTGCAAACGAAAAGCCGCCGACGGGGGGTTTGGTTATCGCGGGGCAGCCCAATTTGGATTCCAGTGTGCCGATGCTTGGCACACCAAAGTAGCGGGAGGTCACTTCATACCAGGCGGGAAACTGGGTGAGCCCATTACTAACAGTCCCAGCGTAGTTGTTGGCGTAGGGCGGCAGCTTGTCGTCGAAATCGCCGGCATACATGACAAATCCGAGCCCGATCTGCTTCTTGTTGCTCATGCACTTGGTCGTCTTCGACTTTTCCTTCGCCTTGCTCAGGGCCGGCAGGAGCATGCCCGCCAGCACGGCGATGATCGCGATGACGACGAGGAGTTCAATGAGGGTGAAGGCTGGTGACGCTGATGACGCGCGAGTTTTCATGGGTTGTTCCGCTTGGTGCTCGGGCATGGTCTGCTTTACGCAGGGTTGCTTGTCAACGTCCGATCCGCGAGCCGCTCAAGCTGACCGCTCCACCAAGCCAGTCCAGTGCCAGAGCCCCCCGTTTGTCCGCAACTGGCTGATGAATTGAAGTCCGTGCGGCCAGAAGACGCGTTTGTGTGTGGCGTATTCGCCCGGCCTGACGGGCCTGATTGCAACTCAAGCCCCGCCAGCGGGTGGTGCTGATGCCATGACAATCGCGTGGCCTTCGCAGGCGAAGCGGGCGTGACGCTGGCCGTTTTCTTTCCAGCCCGGCCAGAAAGCGCCAGCGGCGTCGGGGAGTGCGGGCGCCGGCGATGCCGCCCGCAGACGCGGGCCCTACAGGGCGTGTGAAACCTCTGCCATCTGCCTGACTTGGCGTAGCAACGGAGTTGCGACAGAGAATAGCCCACGGCGTGAGCCGTGGGTTGCTCCGCAGACGGAGGAGAGCCGCAGCGCGGCGGCAGAGAGGGCGCGCGCTCACGTTAATTGACGAAACCTCCTGCCGCCCCTCCGAGGCTTGTGTCGATCTGTCGGTGGACCAACGGCTGGTGCCGTGGGCTATTCTCTGTCGCAACTCCGTTGCTTCAACCATCGCTTTCCGTGCGGTGGTTGAGTTTTCACACAGCCTGCCTGTGTCACACCCGTTTCCGTGGGTTGCCATGCGGTGCGCAACCGGCTACGGTTTCCGGTGTTGAAGCCAGCAGCAAGATGATGACACCGATGACACGCGCGCAGACATGGGGCTTGTGCCTCGGGCTGCTGGCTGTGGTGGCAGGTGCCCGCGCCGACGC
>JBAYGL010000424.1:0-4830 GCA_041666725.1 Limisphaerales bacterium | reverse complement strand
GCAGGAACGGCGCGTGCCGCCGCCGCGCCGTGATCGCGCCGATGAAGCCAGCGTAGCCCGCCGAGACGCTGTGATACACGCGCGCGGGCGGCACGAGGTCGCGGGCCTTCCAGAGGTTCCAGAGCGGCAGATGCAGGAAGCGCGCGGTCCAGAAGAAATCAATGAACGACTCATCCGGACAAAACTCCTCGTAGCCCCCGACCAGGATTTCCCAGGCCTCGCGGTCGCGCAGGAGGTTGCCGAAGCGGAAGCGCTTCTCGACTTCCTGCAAGCCGTCGAGCGCGGCCCAGAAGCACGCCATGCGCTCGGCGTCGGTCCTGGCCAGGTAGAACTTCCCGAGGAGGTCGTAGAGCGCGATGCGCAGCTCGGCGGGAATGTGACGGCGCTTCTGTTCGCGACGCGACAGCTCGTTGTGGAGATAGACCTCCTTCAGCGCGATGACGTTCTCCGGCAGCTTGTAATGCTGCCTGGCCTTGGGGTCCGCCTTCGCGCCGATGTAGAAGAGCGAGAACTTCAACTCCGGCAGGCCCGTGATGATCTGGTGAACCCACGATGAGACGCCGCCGAGCACGTAGGGATACGTGCCTTCGAGGAAGAGGGTCACGTCAGCGACCGGCTCGGGTTTTGGGGCGGGTTGCATCAGCGGACCACGCCTCCCCTCGTGCTCGTAATCCTGATCTTAATCCTGCTCCTGGTCCGTGCTTTCACGAAGAGAGCAGGATTAGGATCAAGATTAGGAGCAGGAGAAGGCAGTTGCATCGTTCAGCCTTTCGCCGGTTGCAGCCAAAACTCCATCGGGCCGTGCAACGCACCGGGCGTCGCGCCGTCGGCCTCCAGCTTTTGCAGCGTCTTCGCCAGCAGCTCCCAGTCGCGTTCGAGGAAGGCGATTTCCGCCTCCCACGGGCCGAGCACCTCGGCCTGCCAGCCTTTCTTGCGCAGGAACTGGAGGCCCGCGCGCGCCTTGTCCAGCTGACCGGACTTGAGCGCGCACTTCACGAGCAGGAAGCGCGCGGCGGTGTTGTCCGGCGCGGTGCGTGCGGCCTCCTCCAGCAGCTCGACCGCGCGTCCGAGGTAGATCGTCTGCGTCTCGTCCGTGGCGAGGCCGAGGTAAACCAGCTCGTGATACTGCTCGGCGAGCAGCAGCAGCTTGTTCAGGTGGCGCGGCGGCGTGGCGAGATCGGCTTCGAGCGATTTCACGCGGCCTTCGAGGCCGGCGAGTATCTGGTTGAACTGCGTCTGGGCCAGCAGGCGCACCTGCTCGTCGCTGTCCTGAATCGCCTTCTGCAGCAGCGGCAGCGCCTTCCTGGGTTCGACGGCGCGCAGCGCGAGGATAGCACCGCGGCGGGCCACGGAATCCCTGCCGTTGAGAATCTCGGCGACGGAACGCGGCTCTTCATGCACATCCAGCTCATGGCGCGGCAGCGTGAGATACTGCGTGGTGCCGAGGACGTATTTGCTCTCGATGTTGCGCGCCGGCTGCATCAGCAACAACAGCCGGTAGCCGACAAGGATCAGAGGGCCGACGACCGGCAGCGGCAGCGCGAAACCCACGACCAGCGCGGCGAAGGTCCAGTTCAACCGGCGGTATTCCTCCGGGAAGACCTGTCGCAGCGCGGGCACCGCGCAGAGCAGCGCGACGAAATGGTAGCCCAACACGGCGAAGGCGGTTGCATCGGCGGACACCAGCGCCCGGGCGGAAAGGATTTCCAGCACGAGCGCGGCAAGCGCGCCGGGAAAGGCAGCGAGGCTCAGGGCGTGGCTCTCCGCTTCTGGCGACGGCCCGGCAGCGCCGGCGGGCGGCACGGCAGGAGTTTCGGCGCGATTCCGTTTACGCGACATGACGGGTCAGGTCGGCCCAGAGCTGGTCCAGGCTTGTCACGGTGTCGAGGTTGACGACATGTGCCTGGAGATGCGCGCCGAGTTCGGGATCCTTGCGGCAGGCGGAGAGGATGCGGTCGGTGAAGATGCCCACGCCGCGTTCGCCGCAGAGCGGGAGCAGCACGGCAAGGTGCGGGACGGGCAGGCCGATCTCCGCCGGAAAGTCCCCGCCGCGGATGTTCGCCATGATGAGTGCTTCAAGCCTCGCCTGCTTCGCCTTGGGCTGCCGCGCCACCGCAAAGAGCACCACCGCCGAGGGCAGGCTGTGCTGCTGCCACGAATCGAACGCGAGCTGGACGTTCTGCTTGAAAAACTCCTGTGTGAAGACGCGCTGCCCCTCTGCGCCTTCCACGGCGCGGCTTGTGGTGTCGGCCTGCGCCTCGACCTCCGCCACGCGCGATGCCCAGCGGCAGATGAGCGCGACGAGGTAAACCGACTTCTTGGTCAGCGCGATGAACGGCATCCCGGTGACGAGGAGCAGCGCCAGCGGCTGGTCTCGCGAATCGAGCAGCGGCACGACCATGAGGTAGTCGCGCTGCTCCGCCACCGCGCGATGCCAGAACTCCGGGATGGTCACGGCGGACTTGCTCTTGAGCGCGAGGCCGGCCATTTCCACGTCCTTCACAGCAAGCCGCTCACCGAGCGAACGCCCGCTGCCAAGAAGGCCCCTGCGCACGAGCGTCCGGCCGTTGTCGGCGAGCTTGTAAATGGCGGCGTCGCTCACGCGGGCCTGGCGGTTGAGCAGCAGGAGGATGTCCTGCCACAGCTCGTCGCCCTCGCTGTCAAAGAGGCGGCGGATCTCCGCATCGAGCGTGGACAGCTCGGCGTCGCGCGTGGCGAGCATGCGCTCCAGCTCGGCCTTGGCCTCGCGCAGCAGGAAAAGGTCGGTGTCCAGCTTCTTGAGCCTTTCGCTCGCGCGCTCGGCCTGGGCGGTCAGGAAAATCTCGTGGGCTCTGAATCCTCGCTGAATCTGGCCGCAAATGCCGCCTGCCGCCGCCATCGCGGCAAAAAGGTAGCCATGGTGTTTGAGCAGTGTGCTGAGGAAGAAATCCGCCTGCCGTGAGAAACCGAAGCTCACGACCACGATCGCCACCGCCGCGCCGGCCATGCCGGAAGGAAAACCATAGCGGCACCCCATGAGAATGGGAACGAGCAGCCAGGGGGTGGGATGCAGTTTCGTCCAGCCGATGTCCCCCGGGGTGAAAACCGCATTGGCGGCCAGCAGCAGGCCGGTGATGACCACGAGGTCGAGCCAGCCGTGCCTGGGCGCGAGTTTGTTCAGAAAGTCCATCGCAGGAAAATCCCAAGCTCCAAGCTCCAAGCTCCAAAGAAGCTCCAATGAACAAGCTCCAATTGCGCCGCGCTCCCGGAAGCAGTTTTCGGAGCTTGGAGCTTGGGATTTATTTGGAGCTTGGAGCTTGGGATTTGGAGCTTAGGCACATTCATTGGTCGCCGCGGCGGCGGATTTGCTCCACTTCCGGCTCAATCCGGCCACGGCCAACACGGGCCGGGCGCGAAACGGGAGCCTCGGCACCGGAGACGGAACCGGTGGCGGCGTCCAGGCCGGGTTCGCCATAGCGGGTGTTGCCGGTGTAGCCGCGCGCACGACCGCCGGACTTCCCGGTGCCGGACATCTGCTGGATCAGGCTTTCCATCGCGTCCTGCGCCGTGCGGCTGAGGCTGCCGAAGTATTGCGTCATCTTCGTGCTCGTGCCCTGCCAGACGGTCGCGCCATCCGCCGCGTCCACCAGCCTCAGCGTGATGCTCACGATGGGCGAGCCGTCGAGGTCGCTCTTGTAGCGATACTCGGTGACGGTGCCCAGAAGGACGTGCGTGCACTGGAGCGAGCGGGCCAGCTCGACGATTTGCGCGGCCTTGCCCTCCTCGGCGAGAGCGCGGCTGCGGTTGAGCCCGTCCTCGGTCTGCGCCAGCGGGACGCCATGCGCCAGAAGTGAAGTCGCCGCGAGTTCCGTGACCGCGCGGCCTGCCGTTTCATCCGGGGTGGCGTTGTGCATCGGCGCAAGGAAGACGCGGCCCACCCCGCCCATGGGCGAACGGCTTCCGCCCTGACGGACCTCGGAGGAAGCACAGCCGGCCAGCACAACGGCGAGAAACGGGGCGAAGAAAAATCCGAGCGTGTTTTGGCCCATAGAAATCAGGCGCAGCTTTTCGGAGCGCCGGGGAAATTGCAAGGCTACCGTTGCCAGCTCCCGGCTTCAGAGTCCGATCCCGGGCGCGAAGCCGCATCAGGTTCAGGATTACGAGGGGGAGAAAAAGCCGTTCACACGAACGGCAGCCCGCCGGAGAAGTTTCAGATTCTGGAATTCCGCGTGAACCCTCGTCACATCACCATCCCGCCGTCCACCGCCAGCACCTGGCCGGTGATATAGCGGGCTGCAGGGCTGGCGAGGAACGCGGCGGCGCTGGCGATGTCATCGGGCTGGCCGAGCGTGCCCAGGGGAATCTGCTTCAAGACCTCGGCCTTCATGTCGTCCTTGAGCACGGCGGTCATGTCCGTGTCGATGAAGCCGGGCGCGAGCACGTTGGCCGTGATGCCGCGCGAGGCCAGCTCCTTTGCCACGGACTTGGTGAAGCCGATGAGGCCCGCCTTGCTCGCGGCGTAGTTCGCCTGCCCCGCGTTGCCGATGAGGCCGATGACGCTGGCCACGTTGATGATGCGGCCGGAGCGCTGCCTGAGGAACGCGCGGGTGAACGCCTTGGTGAACGCAAATGCGCCACGCAGGTTCGTGTTGATGACGGTGTCCCAGTCCGCGTCGCTCATGCGCATGAGCAGGCCGTCGCGCGTGACGCCGGCGTTGTTGACGAGGATGTCCACCCTACCGACTTCCTTGAGGATCGCCTCGGCGGCGGCGGCCACGGCGGCGCTGTCGGCCACGTCCACGGCCTGCGCCCAGGCGCGGCGGCCCAAGGCGCGCACCTCGGCGGCGACCT
>JBAYGL010000423.1:0-4849 GCA_041666725.1 Limisphaerales bacterium | reverse complement strand
GAGATGTTGGCTTGGAAACTCTGCCCGACCAAATTCAGCACGGCATCCAACACTTCGTCCTTGCTGCTGAAATGACGATACACGGCAGAAGGCACGACGCCCACTTTCCTGGCGATCGCCGCGAGGCTGACCCGCTGCCAGCCACGCACCGCCAGGAGCCTCATCGCAGCCCGTGCGATCTGCTCCCGGCGAGTCTCCGTCTTGGTTTTTTTAGCACGCATATTGTCAATGCTAATTCACAAAGTATGAAAGGACCTTGGAGGGAACTTTGACGGAGGTCAACGTCTTCCCAGATAGCTGGACTGGCGGTTTTGTGGCTCTGCGCAGTCCGGGTGATTGTGTGTGTGTTGAATCCGCTGGGAGTAGCGCGCAGGAACGCAACTGCATTTCAATTGCGTGTCTTCCGATACTCGCAGAGAGATTGCTATGCATGCAGGTGGTTGACCGCGCTCTCAATCGCCCCGGTGGTTCTCAACAGCTTTGAACGCCGGGACCGCATCACCCAACTCCGCCGCCGCTCCGATCAGAGTCGAATGGGCCGATTCCAGAAACAACTGATCTTGATGGCGCACGTCCATGACAACATCGTGAAACTGTGGGCACGCCTCGCTTGTCAGACTGGGGCCGGCGAACGGCGTGCGGCCTTCAATTTTATTCCCAGCGGAATCGAGGGCGTGGTGCTGTTGAGCAGGTCGGAAAGCTTTGCTTTTGCAAAGGCGGCTTCAATTCGAAACGCCGCGTCATTCAAGCCGCAATGCAGCGGGCAAAGATTCACCCCGTGCGCCTTCAAGCCCAGCGGACATGTGTGGATGCGTTCCATCGGGTCCACGGCATTGATAACATCCAGCACCGTGATTTGCGCCGGGTCACCTGCGAGCTGGAAGCCGCCACCCAACCCGCGTTGACTGCGCACCAGTCCCGCCTTGGCGAGCAGTTGCAGGACCTTCGAGATGTAATCCGGTGGCGTCCGTGTGCCGGCTGCGATCTGTCGCGTGGTCTGCGAGCGCGCCGGCTCCTGCACCAGCCAGATGACGGCGCGCAGAGCGTATTCCGAAGTGCGCGATATCAGTTGCATCGGGCTAAATTGGACATTGACATCCTATTTAGCAAGTTCATTGTGAACCCAGTGAATTGTTCTTCACTCCGGCTGCTGCGCCCCGGGGAACGTGGAGACTCCATTGCAACCTGATTATGAACACGATCAGCCTCGAAACCAGTGTGTGGGACATTGTCCACGCCGCGCCAGCCCGCTCACGCGTCTTTGAAAACCTCGGGGTGGATTACTGCGGCGGCGGCAAGAAACCGCTGATGGAAGCCTGCCGCACCAAGGGGCTGAATCCCGCCACAGTCGTTGCGATGTTGTCCGCGATGGATGGCTCGCCAGACCCAACCCAGGCCAATCCCGAAGCGATGCCCATCGCCGAACTCTGCGATCATATTGAGCAGTTCCAGCACGGCTACCTGCGTGAGGAACTGCCACGGCTGGATTTCATGACGCGCAAGGTCGCCGCCGTTCACGGTGACCATGAACCCCGTCTGCTGGAAGTGCGGCGGGTGTTTGATGGGTTCAACTCGGATATGACTGCCCACACTCAGAAGGAGGACGAAACCATCTTCCCGACCATCCGAGAGTTGGAATTGGCGAAGGGCGACAGAGCCACGGCCGCTTGCGACCTTAACGCATCTCTCGCAAAGCTGGAATACGAACACGACAGCGCTGGGGCGGCGCTGGTTCAACTCAAGGTCTTGACGAACAGCTGCAATCCGCCGGACTGGGCCTGCAACACCTTCCGCGCGCTCTATGATGGGATGGCAAAACTGGAGAAGGACACCCAACAGCACGTCCACAAGGAGAACAAAGAGTTGTTTCCGCGAGCGCTGGCCATTTTTTTGAGGGCTGCATGAACAACGATAGGAAGCTCCCGTTGGTGTATTCCTGCTCTGGCGCGTCCAGCGCCGCGCAGATGGCCAATCACATCGCGGTCAGACTCGATCGGCTCAAGGTAGCCGAGATGTCGTGCATTGCAGGCGTGGGCGGCGACGTGAAACCGCTGCTGCGCACCGCCAAGTCCGGACGGCCCATCATCGCGCTCGACGGCTGCCCGCTGCAATGCGCGGCCAAAATTCTGAAACGACATGGCATCCGCGCCGACAAGCATTACGACCTCAGCAAAATGGGTGTGAAGAAGAGGCAGCACGAGGATTTCGACCCACAGGAAGCGGCGCAGGCGCTCCACCAGATAATGAAAGATTCCGGGATTGATGATCATTCACCAGCGACCAAGACAATCAGGACCCCGGTTTCAGGACCGGAAAACACCGTGCCTTCATCCCTCCCCGACTTGCCAATCGCAACCGGGGAAGAAGCGCACGAGCCTGCCAGCCCGGTGTGCTACTTGAGGGAATTCAAAGATTGGTAGGCGCGCGCATCAGGTCAATCGTGAACCTTCGCATCAAACGCATCTATGAAGCGGCCTCGCCTGCAGATGGCGACCGCTTCTTGGTGGACCGACTCTGGCCGCGCGGAGTGAAGAAAGAGGCGCTGACCTTCGCCGCCTGGCTCAAGGACGTTGCGCCGAGCGACACGCCACGCCGTTGGTTCGGCCATGATCCGGCGCGCTGGACGACATTCCGTCGCCGCTATCGAGCCGAATTGAAATCGCATCCGGCGGCGCTGCAACCGCTGCGCGATGCGCTGGCGCGAGGATTCGTGACGCTCCTGTATTCCGCGCGCGACGAGGCGCACAACCAGGCGGTGGTGTTGCCGAGTTCCTCATGGAAACACCGCCCTCATCCCGAAAGGCCCGAAACCGACCCTCCGGAATTGATGCACACTAACCCGCATCACCACGGTCTCTCCCCGCGCTGCGGAAAGACTCTGTCCCATGAGTTTCCGAATTACTTCGGGCTACATGTGAATCGTTTGATTTCCCTCAAATAACACCCGGTGCTGTCTGCATACTCAAAACTGCGTGAAAACTAAATCCATTGTATTATTTGCCGCTGCGGCAGCCTTGTTGGCAGGCTGCAAGCCGGCGGCAACGCCAGAGCAATCGACCAAGCCGGCCAAGGCGAGCCCCTCAGCGGCCATGCCGGTCACCGCCAGAATCACCTTCTCCGACCTCCCTGTGCCGCCGAAGCCGGCGGTGACGCCGCAACTGATCGAACATGGCAAAGCCGTCTATTTGCAGAACTGCATGGCCTGCCACGGGGTGAATGGCGATGGCCGAGGCGCTGCCGCCGCGTTCCTGATGCCTCCGCCGCGTGACTTCGTAAAAGCCAACTATCGTTTGCGCTCCACGCCCACAACCCGGCTGCCAACGGATGTGGATTTGTTCCGCTCAGTTTCACTCGGGATGCCCGGCACACCGATGCCACCGTGGAAGTATCTTCTCAGCGAAGACGATCGCTGGGCGGTGGTGGAATATCTCAAGACCTTTTCGCCGCGCTTTGCGGACACCAACGAAGTCCGCACGGTCGTGAGCTTGGGCACACCTCCGCCCCGCTCGGAAAGCGTCGTCGCCGAGGGCAAGGCGCTTTACGTCAAGCTGGCTTGCGTCACCTGCCACGGCGAATCCGGTCGCGGTGATGGAACGGCGGCGGTCAATCTCCTCGACGATAGCCAGGCAAAAATCAAACCGCGTGACTTCTCCAATCCCGGTCTGTTCAAGTCGGGATACTCCACGAAAGACATCGTGCGAACCATTCTCACAGGTTTCAATGGCACTCCCATGGTCGGATTTCACGGCACGATCCCCGAGACGGATGCCTGGAAGATCGCCTATTTCGTGGAAACCCTGCCCAGGCCGGCCCCGCCGGGTCCCATCGCGCGCGCGTCGCAAAATTTTCTGGTGCGCGAGCAACTGGGCGAGCCCGACGTTCGCTTTCGCCTCACCGAGCGCGCCTGGACTTACGATCCCGCCATCATCCGCGTCAAAAAGGGCCAGATCGTCGAAGTCACTTTCGAGCCGACCGACAATGGTTTGGGCGTCGGGCACGGCTTTTCCATCAGCGGCTATGATGAGGCCGTGTTCCTGAACGGTGTGATGGTGGGCGTGCCCAAGACGGTGAAGTTCCGTGCCGATCGCGCCGGCAAGTTCATTTTCTACTGCTCGACGCAGTGCTCGACCGAAAAACTCCATCCACTCATGAACGGCACGTTCATCGTGGAAGACAGCGCCCCGAAACAGACCGCCTCCCTGGAATAAAACCTTACCCTTTCATAGCGATGAAAAACAAAAACCTCCCCATTCTCCTTGCGGCGTTCGGCGCATTCCTGCTGTCCGGCTGCGACTCCGACACGACCGCCCGAAAACAAAGGGCCTCGGAGCAATCCGCCTCCGCCGCCCAGCAGGTTTACGTCCCGCCTGGCAAGCTCGACGAGTATTATGCCTTCCTCAGCGGCGGCCAGAGCGGCAGCGTGTTTGTCTATGGCATCCCGTCGTGCCGTTTCATCAAGGAGATCGCGATCTTCGAGCCGCGCGCCGGTCTGGGTTATGCCAACAACCCCGGCTCGGAGTCCTACAAGCGCCTCGTTGCCACCGGCCCGATGTGGGGCGACACGCATCATCCCGTGTTGAGCCAGACGGACGGGCGCTACGACGGCCACTGGCTCTGGATCAACGACAAGGCCAACGACCGCGTGGCGAAGATTGATCTGCGCACCTTCGAAACCGCCGAGATCAAGCTCGTGCCCAACATCCAGGGCGCGCACGGACTGGCGGCCTATCTGCCTTCCTGCAAATACGTCTTCGTCAACGGCGAGCTCGAGACCGACGCGGCCGGCAATTCCACCGATCCCGAAAAGTTTCGCTCGGTGGTGGCCTTCCTGGACGCGCAGACGCTGGAG
>JBAYGL010000422.1:0-4869 GCA_041666725.1 Limisphaerales bacterium | reverse complement strand
GTCAACATCTATGCCATCTCCGCCAGTGACACGGTGGATCACACCGTCATCCGGATGGTCGTGGACAATCCGAAGAAGGCGATGTTCGTCTTTGAGGAGCACGGCACGCTCGTCGTGGAGGACGATGTGCTGATGATTGATGGCGACAACCGCCCGGGCTCGCTGGCGCGCATCTGCGACAAGCTCGGCGCGGCGAAGGTCAACATCGAATACTGCTACTGCGCCACCAGCCCCGGCTCCCGGCGCGGGCTGCTCATCCTGCGGGTGAAGAACCCGAAGAAGGCGCTGAAGGTGTTGAACAGCTGAGAAGCGACCGGGAGTCAGCTTTCAGCCCGAAAGCATGACCCAATTCGCTGATCAGCTGAAGGCTGACCGCTCCAGATGCACCCATTCCTTTACGAACTGAACACACGCTGCTGGCTGCGTGAGCTGTCAGACCGGCACGGTCAGGATGTCCGGCTTGGCAATGTGCCGGACGAGGAACTCGCCACCTGGCAGCGGCTGGGGTTCACACACATCTGGCTGATGGGCGTCTGGACCACCTGCCCCCGCGCCCGGGAGTTTGCGCTCACGGCGCTGCCATTGCTGGATTCCTATCGCACCGTGCTTCCGGACTGGACCCCGGAAGACGTGACCGGATCACCCTACGCCATAGCGGAATACCGGGTTCCGGACGCGCTTGGCGGGGAGGATGGCTTGCGACGTTTCCGTGCCAGGCTCAACGAGCGCGGCCTCAAGCTCGTCCTGGACTTCGTTCCGAACCACACCGGGGTCGATCATCCCTGGGTGAGGATGAAGCCCGAACTCTATGTGCAGGCGCTGCCCGGAACGCCGGACACCTTCGCCGCCGAGACGGCCAACGGGATCGTCTGGGTGGCACACGGGAAGGATCCGTTCTTCGCGGCGTGGCGGGACACCGCGCAGCTTGACTACCGCCGGCCTGAAACCCAGGCGACGATGAGCGAGGTTCTTCACTCGGTTGCCGCCCGTTGCGACGGCGTGCGCTGCGACATGGCGATGCTTGTGTTGCGCGACCTGTTCGCCAAGACCTGGGCCTCGCATCCGCGTTCCAGCCCGCAGGCGGAGACGGAGTTTTGGGCCGCCGCCATTGACGGGGTGAAGCGCGCGATTCCCGGTTTTCTTTTCATCGCCGAGGTGTATTGGGACCTGGAGCGAAACCTTCAACTCCTTGGCTTCGATTACACCTACGACAAGTGGCTTTACGACCACCTCGCCTACGACAATTACGCCGAGACCCAAAACCATCTGGTGGATGCGGAGCCGGATTTCCTGCGGCGCAGCCTCCACTTCATCGAGAATCACGACGAGCAGCGTGCCGCCACGCGTTTCGTGCTGGATGAGCATCGCGGTGCCGCGCTGCTGACCCTGGGCCTGCCGGGGATGCGCCTCCTGCACGAAGGGCAGATGGAGGGCGCGCGCATCCGCCTGCCGGTGGAACTCTCCCGTCGCCCGGTGGAGCCGGAGGATGAGCGGATCGCCTCGTTCTACGAGGAGCTGCTGGCCGCACTTGGGGCCACGGCGGTCGGGCACGGGGAGTTTGAAATCCTCCGCCCCCGCTCCGCCTGGTCGGAGAACACTTCCGATCACTGCTTCGTCATTGTGCAATGGCAGTCCGCTCCGGATGCCTTCGATCTCGTCGTGGTGAACCTCTCCTCGCAGCCGAGCCAGTGCTACGTCACGCCCACCGTCGCCGCCCTGGCGCGACGCGAGTGGAAGATGGAGGACCTGCTCGGTGAGGAAAAATACTGGCGCAACGGCAACGAAATGCTGGCCCGCGGCCTCTATCTCGCGGTGCCGTCCCGGGCTGCGCAACTTTTCCATTTCACTCCGGCGAAGTGAAGCGTCGCGCCTCGCGCTACGGAGTCTTTGCGGTGAGCATCGCCTTCAGCTTCGCGGGATCGCTGGTCGGTGGCTGGCAGGCGGTGCCGGTGCAGAGGTAGGCCAGCGGGCCGTTTTTCACCGGGAGTGTCTTCGCAAAGGCTTCCACCGCGCCGGCGTTGCCCAGCACCACCTTGTTCGGCTGGTAAACCCCGTGCGCGGCCCGCAGCAGGGCCTGCGAAGTCTTCTCTCCCCGCTCCCCGGCGATGACCACGCGAAACGGCTCGTGCAGGAAAAAGTCCAGGCCGAGCAGCAGGTTCGGCACCGCCTGCGGCAGGCGTTGCAGGCGCTCGGCAAAGAGGCGCAGCGTCTTCTCGGCGCGCGCGCGCATCTCCCTGTCGTCGGTGATGGCGGCCAGCTTGAGCAGCGCGACGGTGGCGATGTTGTTGCCGCTCGGCTCCGCGCCGTCGTAGTCCTCCTTCGCGCGGAAGAGCAGATCGGCCGAGCCGGCGGGGCTTTGGTAGAAACCGCCGTTCGCCGCGTCGTAAAACTTCGCGGTCATCGCCGACTCCAGCGCGAGCGCGAAGTCCAGGTGCTTCGGGTCCAGCGTGGCCTCGTAAAGGTGCAGCACGCCTTCGAGCAGGTAGGCGTGCGAGTCAAGGAGCTGGACCTGGTCGCGTTCGCCATCGCGCCAGCGGTGGTAGAGCGTCCTGGTTTTCGCGTCCCAGAGCCTGGACTGGAGGAACGCGGCGTTCTTCTCTGCGGCGGCGAGGTAACTCGGCTCATTCAAAACCACGCCGGCCCGCGCGAGTGCCCCGAGCATCAGGCCGTTCCACGACGCGAGGATTTTGTCGTCCAGATGCGGGCGGATGCGTTTGGCGCGCACGGCGGACAGCTTTTGCTTCGCGGCGGCGAGCAGCTTTTCCCCGGTCGCGTCCAGCTTCGGGTCCACGATGCTGAGGATGTTCAGCTTTTTCAGCGGGGCAGGGTGGCTGTGGTCTTCGAAGTTGCCCTCCTCGGTGATGCCGAAGTAACGCCCGGCCACCTTGAACTCGTCCGTGCTCAACAGGTTGGTCAACTCCTCCCTCGTCCAGCAATAAAACTTCCCCTCGTGCCCCTCGCTGTCGGCATCCTCGGCGGAGTAAAAGCCGCCGCCGGGATGCGTCATGTCATGCAGCACATAGCGCACGATGTCCCGCGCCACGTCGGCGAAGCGCGCCTCGCCGCTGACGAGATGCGCGTCGAGGTAGAGGTGCAGCAACTGCGCGTTGTCGTAGAGCATCTTCTCGAAGTGCGGCACCAGCCACTTCTCATCCACCGAGTAGCGTGCGAAGCCGCCGCCGAGCTGGTCATACATTCCGCCCGCCGCCATCCGCTCGCAGGTGTGGAGCACCGCCCGCACCGCCTCATGGTCGCCCTGCCGCACCGCCGCGCGCAGGGTGAAGGCCGGCTGCGAAGGCCGCGGGAACTTCGGCGCGTGACCGAAGCCGCCGTGGCGGGGATCGTATTCGGCCATGAGCCGTTTGAGCGCGTTGGTGAGCACGACGGGCGCGAGCGCGGCGTCCCTGCTGGGTTCGTGTTCGCCGAGGCTCCTGAGCTGGTCGGCGATCTGCCCGGCGCTCTCGGTGAGTTCCTTGTGCTTCTCCACCCACAGCTCGGAGATGCGTCCGAGAAGCTGGAGAAAGCTTGGGCGGCCAAACTTCGGCTGCGGCGGGAAGTAGGTGCCGCCGTAAAAGGGCTTCAGGTCGGGCGTGAGAAAGACGTTCAACGGCCAGCCGCCGCCCTGGCCCATCGCCTGCACTGCGGTCATGTAAATCTTGTCCACGTCCGGGCGCTCCTCGCGGTCCAGCTTGATGGCGACGAAGTGCTGGTTCATGAACGCGCCAACCGCCTCGTCCTCGAACGACTCGCGTTCCATCACATGGCACCAATGGCATGTCGAGTAGCCGATGGAGAGCAGGATGGGCTTGCCCTCGTCGCGCGCCTTCTTGAACGCCGCCTCGCCCCACGGATACCAGTCCACGGGATTGTGCATGTGCTGGCGCAGGTAGGGGGACTTCTCCTGCGCGAGGCTGTTGGTGTGTTTGGGCTGGGCGGGCGGGTTTGTGGACACGGATGGAATAGGTTTGGGTTTCTCAGCGGCGAGCAGCAGGCCAGAGGACGCTGCCGTCAACAGAACCATCAGGCCGATGGGCGTGAAGGCTCGTCGCAACTGAGGAAGAGGGCGGATCACAGACGCAGCCTAGCCTGCGGGCTGAACGGAACAAGCGGGCATTCGCAAACTGATCCGACTGATTGATTGCCGGCGACCTGCATTCAGACAGACGGACATGGACCGGAGCCGGCGGATGCCACTCTGTCAGGGCTTGGTGTAGCCGACGATGTAGTGGTTGCCCAGGGTGTCGTTGTAAACCATGTAGAGGTAGCTGACGGTGCTCCAGGCAACGCCGGTGATGCCGCTCACGCTGGTGGTGGTGGGCGAAGACTCGTTTGGATCATAGACCCGGCCCAGGGTCTGGTCGTCGATTTCAACCTTCACCCCGGTCATGTAAGCGGGTGGCCCGGCCAAGGTTGTCCCGGCGGCGTCCTTGTAAACCCAGGAAACGCCCGTGACGTTGTCGCCCGACACGGTGACGGTGGGCACGGGGATGACGAGGCGGCTTGCCGCCTGCGGATCAGGGATGCTGAACACGATGTTGCTGCCCATGAAGTTCATCGTCCAGGTGCCGCCGGGTGGGATGGTCGGATTCGATATGAAGACCGTCTGGTATTGCGCCTCACCGGGATCCAGTCTGGCGTAAAGCGGGTCACCCGGGCTGCTGCTCAGACCCGAGCCGTTCGGCCCGGTGAAGAAGACGTTGGTCGGCGGCGGGTTGGTGAAAGAATTCAGCGTTTCAAGAACCGCCGCGTATCTGTTCACTGTCATCGGGAATCCCGGCGATGGGGTGAAGCCTCCCCCGAAGCCTCCGCCCACCGTGTAGAAATGGAAGCTGAAGACGGTTCCGAACGTCCTCCCGATGCGCAGCCGGT